>JAITKF010000081.1 GCA_031278545.1 Prevotellaceae bacterium | reverse complement strand
CGGCTTGCTCAATATCGTCATGCAATTGAAGGAAAATATTGACGACACGGAATTGATAGCCGGTAGCGAGGCTTATCAGGAAGCGTTGATGTTCTACAACAATGTAAAACTGTCTGCCGGGCAGGATGTGCCGGGGGCAAAGGCAGTTTATGAAGAATTGAAAAAACGCTTCCACAGGACAAAAAGGGGGCAGGCCGAGCCGGATTAATGCCGGCTCTTTGCGAACACAGGGAAAACCGTGCGGATACAAACCGCGCGGTTTTTTATGTCCCCGCACCTGCCAATCCGTCATCAAAGTGGCTAAATTGTCGCTAAAAGCCTATAATTATATGCTCAGAGCTACAAATTATAAGCTCGGAGCTTCCAACTTGGGGTATTCCATCAGGGACAACGCATTTAAATTTTACATAGATAGATAAGGGAATCTTTGCTCCAAAGGATTAACGCCCCTACAACCGTAAGCTTTAGCATACGGACACAGACCCGTACGGCTCTCCCCCGCTGGCGAAGGTGCAGGGTGGTTGGAGTTGCCCGTGACCTTTATAAGAGAATGGGTTTGTCTATCACTTCCGATAATGGAAGTGAATTTTATGCACACAAAAAAGTTGTATTTACTACTTACATCTACGTTTTCAAGAAATGTTAAAAACTTGTTTGTAAATTCAAAATAAAGTAGTACCTTTGCAACCCTGTTTTTTAACAAGAAGCAGGGTAATAAACTATAAATTAAATTTTTAATAAACAAATGCCTGGATTAATTGGTAAAAAAATCGGAATGACATCCGTGTTTGATGCCGACGGTAAAAATATACCGTGTACGGTTATCGAGGCTGGTCCGTGTGTAGTTACGCTGGTTCGTACACAAGAAAAAGATGGTTATGCCGCTGTACAACTTGCCTATGACGACAAAAAAGAAAAACACACCAGCGCAGGCTTAATAGGCCATTTTAAAAAGGCAAAAACCACCCCGAAAAGCAAAGTCGTGGAGTTTGAAAACAACTACAAGAAGACCTTGCAATTGGGAGATATTATTACTGTTAGCGATGTACTCAGCGAAAATGACTGGGTCGACGTAACAGGTATCTCGAAGGGAAAGGGATTTCAGGGCGTTGTGAGACGTCATGGGTTCAGCGGCGTGGGCGGGCAAACTCACGGCCAACATAATCGCCTGCGGGCGCCTGGGTCTATGGGCGCTTCGTCGTGGCCTTCGCGCGTATTCCCCGGCAAACGGCTGGGAGGACGCATGGGCGGCGATAAGGTAAAAGTGCTCAACCTGAAAGTACTAAAGGTAATCCCCGAAAGTAATTTATTATTGGTAAAAGGCTCTATCCCGGGAGCTAAAGGGTCGTACTTATTAATAGAGGAGTAATCGGACAATGGAACTATCAATTTACAACATCAATGGACAGGCCGTGGGTACAACGGTTACGCTCGACGATACCGTATTCGGCATCAACCCCAACGACCATGCTATTTATTTAGACGTGAAGCAGCATCTGGCCAATCGGCGTCAAGGAACGCATAAGACCAAAGAACGCGGCGAAGTGGCATTCAGTACGAAAAAAATCGTCCGCCAAAAAGGATCAGGCGGTGCGCGTCACGGAAGTATCAAAGCGAATATCTATGTGGGCGGCGGCCGTGTGTTCGGCCCTAAACCGCATGGATACGGATTTAAGCTGAATAAAAAAATTAAACAGCTGGCACGTCGTAGCGCCCTGTCGTACAAAGCACGGGAAAGCGCTATTACCTGCTTGGAAGCGTTTACCTTGGAAGCGCCCCGAACCAAAGAATTTATCACCATCTGCCAAAATTTAGACATTGCTGGCAAAAAAGTATTAATGGTGCTTCCCGCAAACAATGATACCATTTACTTATCGTCGCGCAACCTGCCGCGAACCAAAGTCGTACCCGTTACGGAGCTGACGACCTACGATATTATCAATGCCACATCCCTCGTATTGGTAGGCGATGCGGTCGATACATTGAACAAGCAACTTGCACGTCAATCCATTTAGAAACCATGATAGATATAATTATAAAACCAATCGTAACCGAAAAAATGACACTTCAAGGCGAGAAGTTGAATCATTACGGTTTCGTCGTTGACCGTAGAGCCAATAAGGTGGAAATAAAAAAAGCCGTCGAAGAAATGTATGGAGTTAAGGTAAGCGATGTGAACACCATTAACTACCATGGGAAACGCAAAAGCCGGTTCACCAAAGCCGGTTTCTTAAAAGGCCGCACCAATCACTACAAAAAAGCGATTGTTACGCTGGCAGGAAATGAGACTATTGACTTCTTCAGTAATATTTAAGCGCTATGGCAGTACGTAAATTTAAACCGGTAACCCCCGGTACCCGACATAAGATAATCAGCGCATTTGATGACATCACCTGTGCGAAGCCCGAAAAATCGTTGCTCGCCCCGCTACACAAAAGCGGCGGCCGTAACCAACAAGGCAAAATGACCATACGCTATATCGGCGGCGGACATAAAAGAATGTATCGCGTCATTGACTTTTTACGCAACAAAGACAATGTGCCCGCCACCGTGAAGACCATTGAATACGACCCCAACCGTAGCGCCCGCATTGCATTGGTGGTATATGCCGACGGCGAAAAACGCTACATCATTGCCCCGACGGGGTTAAAAGTAGGACAACAGATTAAATCGGGTAAAGGCGTAGCCCCCGACATAGGAAATACACTGTCGCTCTCCGAAATCCCGTTAGGTACGCTAGTGCACAACATTGAGTTGCACCCCGGACAGGGAGCGGCTATGGCCCGCAGCGCCGGCACATACGCGCAACTAACTGCCCGCGAAGGCGCTCATGCCGTGTTGAAACTGCCTTCGGGCGAAACACGAATGGTATTGGTAACATGCCGCGCTACAGTAGGCGCTGTATCGAACCCCGACCATAACTTGGAATCGCACGGCAAAGCCGGACGAAGACGCTGGTTAGGTCGCCGACCGCGTAATCGCGGCGTAGTAATGAACCCCGTCGACCACCCGATGGGCGGCGGCGAAGGACGCGCTTCGGGTGGACATCCACGTTCGCGTAAAGGTATTCCCGCAAAAGGATACAAAACACGCAACCCGAAGAAAAACTCGAAGAAGTTTATCATTGAAAGAAGAAAAAAATAACCGAATAAAACAAGGATAACACTATGAGTCGTTCAGTAAAAAAAGGACCGTACATCGAACCAAGTCTTGAAAAGAAAGTACTTGAAATTATCGAAGGCAAAAGGAAAAAAGAAGTGATCAAAACATGGTCGCGCGCTAGCATGATCTCGCCGGATTTTGTCGGATTAACATTTGCCGTGCACAACGGGAATAAATTTATCCCGGTATACATCACGGAAAATATGGTAGGACATAAACTTGGAGAATTTGCCCCGACCCGCAACTTCAAAGGACATTCGGGAAACAGGTAATGGATTGTTAAATTAAAAACGTACCAACAATGGGAGCTCGTAAAAGAGAAATGGCCGAAAGGCAGAAAGAAATAAAAAGGCAAACAGCCATCGCAAAGCTGAATAATGTGCCTACCTCGCCCCGCAAAATGCGGTTAGTCGTCGATTTGATAAGGGGAGTGGAAGTGAACAAAGCGTTGGATATTTTAAAATATACCAAAAAAGAAGCCTCTGTGCGTTTGGAACGGCTGGTGAAATCAGCTATTGCCAATTGGGAAGCCAAAAACGAAGCCGACCGCAAAGAATTGGAAGCCGGAAACGTATATGTGCAACATATCTCGGTCGGACAGGGACGCACGCTCAAACGTATCCGCACCGCGCCGCAAGGCCGAGCCGCGCGCATTCGTAAACGCTCGAACCACGTAACGATCGTGCTGGGCAGAAAAGAAGAAATACTAACAGAAATCGAAGCAGAAACAGAAAAGTAAAAGTATGGGACAAAAAACCAATCCTATCAGTAATCGTTTAGGCATTATCCGCGGTTGGGACTCCAACTGGTATGGCGGAACCGACTATGCCGGCAAGATATTGGAAGACTCGAAAATCCGCCAATATCTGAATGCGCGTCTGGCTAAAGCCAGTCTGTCGAAAATTGTGATTGAGCGTACGCTGAAACTCATCACCGTAACTATCCACACGGCGCGTCCGGGCATTATCATCGGAAAAGGCGGCCAGGAAGTGGACAAGCTCAAAGAAGAGTTGAAAAAAATTACGAATAAAGAAATCCAAATCAACATCTACGAAGTAAAACGTCCCGAAATTGACGCGGCCATTGTGGCGAACAGTATTGCCCGTCAGGTCGAAGGCCGTGTATCGTACCGTCGGGCTATCCGTATGGCGATGGCTTCGACGATGCGCGTAGGAGCCGAAGGCATTAAGGTACTTATCAGCGGTCGCCTAGGCGGCGCCGAAATGGCACGCCGCGAAATGCTGAAAGAAGGCCGGACACCGCTCCATACATTCCGCGCCGACATTGACTATGCGCTGGCCGAAGCGCATACGAAAGTGGGCGTGCTGGGGATTAAAGTTTGGATTTGCAACGGCGAAGTCTTCGGTAAACGCGACTTGTCGCCCAACATCGGCAGCGCCGCTTTAGGCAATGTCGGCGGGTCGGGCGGCGGAGATCGTCGTCCACATAGCGACCGCCGTGATCGTGGCGACCGCCGCGACCGCCGTGACCGTGATCGCGACAGAAGAAAATAAAAAGGATTGCTTCGAAAAAGAGGTTAGTAAAATATATATGGAAAGGAGCCGTAGCAGATTATGTGACGGCTCTTTTCCGTTTTATACACCGGCGGCTCTAAACGTTTTTATGTTGGGAAGCCTTCCCGACGGGATTGGAACCTTTCCCATCCGGTGGGAAACCTTATCGTTTGAAGAGTTAATTTAACGATTTGAAGAAGCGGCAGGGAGGCTCTACCTTGCCTGAGGGGTGATTGATATGATTCCCTTTTCCTCCTTGTGCCTGTCTCTCTGTCCATATTCTCAGGCTCGCCGGCAAACCCCTGTGCATTTATTACGCCTAAACCCCCGTGTTTTGCAGGTGAGCTACCGAATAGGTTCCTGTTTGTTCGTCGAATAACAACCTTCATCGTTTATCATTCATCGGAATCCATCAAACAAAAAATAAAAATGATTACTTTTGTACTTTGAACGATATAGAAATGCTGATTCAAATATGGCAAACAAACTTAAAATAATGAATAAATTAATTCGATTCTTCGTTACGCATATACCGCGACCGGCGCTGATTCGTTTTTCGTTTCTTTTTGTGGCTTTGGTGCGCCCGTTTTATTATGGTCGGAACGTGGAATGTCCGATATGCGGCAGGCGATTTCGTTCGTTCTTACCTTACGGTAATCAAGGACAACCCAACCGGCTTTGTCCCGGTTGCTTGTCGTTGGAGCGGCACCGGTTAATGTGGTTCTATTTGAATCATTTTAGCCAGTTCTTTACCACTCCTGCGAAGGTATTGCATGTTGCCCCCGAACAGCCGTTTATTTATCGGTTTAAGGAATGTAAAAATCTCGTCTATCATACCGCCGACTTGCTGTCGCCTATTGCCGATATGCACTTCAATATTATGCAGATTCCGCTCGACGATAATCTATACGATGTCGTATTTTGCAATCACGTGTTGGAGCATGTCAACGATGATTTGGCGGCTATGAAGGAACTGTATCGCGTAATGAAGCCGGACGGCTGGGCTATCCTGCAAGTGCCGGTTGACCCCCGACGAACCCTTACTTACGAAGATAAAAGTATTACCAGACCAAAGGAACGTGCAAAGGCATTCGGTCAATACGATCACCTGCGGGTACACGGGCTGGACTATCCGCAACGGCTGGCGTCGGCAGGATTTGAAGTCGATACCTTCGATATAAACGACCATTTAACGCCTGTGGAAATAGCGCGCTATCGGTTGGACCCATCCGAATTGTTATATATTGCCCGAAAGAAGAACCCCTGACACGACGAATGAAAGCACTTCTATTATCTATTCTTATGGGCATGGCTACGCTGGCGCCGGTGTTGGCGCGGGCGCAATCATGTGCGGCGCTGTATTCGAGTAAATACGATACGCTGGTGATGGGCGTCTCCGGCAGTGCAATGACGCTGACCGCCACGACCGTTTCTACCACACATACGGTCAGTACGGGGACGACGGCGTGGGCGACGGCTTCTACGCTGACCGGCGGCAAAATGGAGGTCCGTATCATCGAAAGCAACGAAACCCTCGACGCGCGTATCGGCTATGTGTACGTAGAATATGGCGCGTCGTGCCGCGATAGCGTGGTCTTGTTCCAGCCGGGGAAAACGTGCGAGCAGGGTATTGACGGTACGGAAGGCCAGCGCTTTTTCGTTGCCTTCTCCGAAAACATCTACCAAACACCATCGTCTCCACCTCAAACGAGACTGATTATGACGGCTGCCGAAACAACGTCGGGCACGATATCCAACCCGCGTACCGGCTGGTCGCAGACGTTCACCATACCGGCCAACACAGTCATACAGGTAACGATAGCGCATACGCACGCCTACAATACGGACGGCGAAACGGTCTCCAATCGAGGCTTGATAGTCGCGACAGCAAAGAAAATCTCGCTCTATGCCAGCAACAGCGAATCGACGTCGTCGGATGCGACCAATGTGTTGCCCGTCGAAGCGCTGGGCGATGAATACTATTCCCTGTCGTACAACGGACACCGGTCAACAAATAGCACGAATACGCCGGAAGAGTTTCTGATTGTGGCGACGGAAGATAATACGTTAATCACCATCGTGCCGGCCGGTCGCACCGGCGGCGTCAGCGGCATGGTAGCCAGCAAAGCGGAAGGGGATCCGTTTAATATCCGTTTGCAGAAAGGGCAGACGTATCTGGTGAAATCATACATAAGCACCAATAATACCGACCCGACGCTGGGTACGTATTATTACCGGTCTATCAGCGGTTCCTATATCAAATCCAATAAACTGATTGCGGTCTTTGCCGGGCACAAGCGGGCGCAAATCGGCTGTTCGAGTGGTAACGGGTCGCGCGACAACCTGTTTCAGCAACTGGCGCCACTACGCCTGTGGGGCTATCATTATGCGGTGATTCCGGCCAGCCTCTCGCAGGACAGGTACCGTATCGTCGCCGCGTATGACAACACGACGTTCAGCATCAACGGCACCCTGCAAACGCCGCTGAACCGGAGCGCTTACTGCGATTACACCGTACAGCAGGGGTCGTATGCTTACATCGAATCCGACCAGCCGATAGAAGTAGGCTTGATGGGTAAAACGCAGGATTGCGCCCCCGTTACGTCGGTAGGCGACCCATTTCTGGTCGTGGTCAATCCAGTGGAAAATGAAATCACCAGCGTAACATTTGCGGCGCTGCCATTGAGCGCCATCCTGCAACAATACGTTAATATCATCGTACAGCAATCCGCGAAAACGGCCACTACGTTGACCGTTGCCACTACGGGCGTGAATGTGCCGCTGACGTTTACCGATATTTCTGGCAGTAATTATGCGTATGCGCGGGTGCAGATAGCCACCGGGTCGTACCGCCTGCACAATCCGGTGGGGTTTACGGCCTACGTGTATGGGTTCGGCAACGCGGAATCCTACGCCTACTCGGTCGGGGCGCGGTTTAATCACCTGACGCCGCCGTCGGTTACGGCCGATACGTCGTATTGCGTCGGCCAGCCGCTAAAGCCGCTGAGCGCGTATGATGCCGAAGGAAATTTCCTTTGGTATGCTTCGGCTGACGACGAAACCGCGCTGGGCGCCGCGCCGACGATCTCGACCGATACGCCGGGTACGTATACATTCTACGTCAGCCGGCTGGTCGAGTGCAGCGAAAGCCCGCGCCGTCCGGTAACTGTGCAGGTGCATCCGCTGCCGGCGATTACCTTTGCCGACACGTCGCTATGTAATAGCGACAGCGCGGTATCGTTAGCCCTGCCGTCGGGCGGAAGCTATACGGGCGCAGGCTGTATGGCCGGTCATTTTTATCCGGCGAACGCAGGAGCGGGGACGCATACCCTCGCTTACACGTACCGCGACCAGCGCGGATGCGTCAATAGTGCCGCGGCGAATGTAACCGTATGGCCGCTGCCGACTATCCCGATAGTTAACGTCATCGACTCCGCCTCATTGTGCGACGACGCTCCGGTAACGCTTTCCGCGAATGCTGCTGGCGCTGCCATCGGACAATGGTACAAAAACGGCGTAGCGATAACGGATTCCACCCGCTTGCAGTTAGTCGTTTCCGAAAGCGGCGCTTATTCCGTAACGGTTACAAGCGCCGACGGATGTGCAGCGGCGCGCGGCAGTGATACAATAACCGTCGTCATGTATACTGCGCCCGGCCTCCCCGTCGTATCGACGACCGATATGACGACATTCTGCCATGGCCGTTGGGCAACGCTTCAAGCCTCGTCGTCCGAAGCGGTCGTATGGCAATGGTACTGCGACGGCGTCGCTGTGCCCGATTCGATCGGCGCCCGCTTTACGGCCGTTTCCACCGGCTCGTACGCCGTACGAATCACGAACGCGAACGGCTGCCTGTCGGGAATAAGTATTCCCGTAATGATTACAACCTATCCGTTGACCCTTCCAGTTATTGCGACCGTTGACCCGCTGGCCTTCTGCGACGGACAGTCGACGACGCTTACGGCAGAGGCGGCAGAGGCAACAGTCTGGCAATGGTACAAAGACGGCGTAGCGATAACGGATTCGGTCAACCGTCATTTTGCGGCAGTAGAAAGCGGCTCCTACACCGTCGTAGTGCAGGATATACACGGTTGCCTGTCAGCGACGTCCGCGCCAACGGTGGTAACGGTATACCCGTTGCCGACCGCACCGGTAATATCCGTCGCCGGCAACGCCGAACTATGCACCGGTGATTCGGTTAAACTCACCAGCGCGGGGACAGACAACCTCGCCTGCCAATGGTTCAGGGACGGCAATCCGATTCCCGACGCTGTCGTGCCGGACTATTTGGCATATACCGGCGGCGCGTATACGCTGGCCGTAAAAGATGAACATCATTGTGTCCCCGTGCATCCGGGCAATACGCTAACTATCATTGTGCATCCGCTGCCGGCCACCCCGCACCTTTTTTCGACAGATACTTTAGCCTTTTGCACAGGCGGGCAAGCGCTGTTGGAATCCGATGCGCCCGACGCTGTCGCTTACCAATGGTACCACAACGGAACGGCAATACCGTTCGCCACTGCCGCGACATATCGGGCAACGATCTCCGGCGTCTATACGCTCCGCATCAGCGACAGCCACGCCTGTCGCTCATCCGGCGATAGCGAAACGCTACGGGTCATCGTACACGACTTGCCGCTCGCGCCGGTAATCGTCGCCGACGGCCCGCCATTCTATCAAGGATGGAACTATACGCTGAAAATAGACATGCCCGAAAACGATGTAAGCTACCACTGGTACAAAGACGGCGTCCCTACCGGCATTGTCAGCGTCCAATGGCCGTTGACGGAACTGGACAACACACAGACCGGCACATATGCCGTCGAAGCCGAATTAGGCGAAGGATGCCCCATTCGCTCAGCGCCCTTCACCGTAACCATGGACGCCTCGCCGCTGTTTATCCCCAACGTCTTTACGCCGAATGGCGATGGCGTCAACGACGATTTCCACATAGCAGGACTGGACAACTACGACGGCAACGAACTACTCATTATCAACAAACGCGGCAAAACGGTATTCTCTGCCGTCGATTATCATAACGAATGGGACGGTCAAGACCTCCCAGACGATACGTACTATTACCGCTTGTCGGTAAAAGAAAAAGATGGGAGCGAAACCTATCACCAAGGATATGTAAACATTAAACGGAGATAACGAATGAAACGGATGAAACAAATCCTCCCGGTCGCTTGCCTGTACATCGTGATAGGACTGACACCGGCATCGGCCCAGCAAGTCCCGCAGTACAGCCAATATTTAATTAACGGCATACTGGTAAACCCGGCCTATACCGGCTATCGGGAAACGATATATGCACAAGCCTTCTACCATAACCAGTGGACACGCTCAGGTACGCCGCAGTACATGGCTTTTGCGCTGGACGGAAGCTTTTCAAACGGCGTCAACGCAGGCCTCACCTTCTCGGACGAGCGGATGGGACTACTGGCCATCAACAGCGTGTCGGCGCTGTATGCCTACCGCCTGCAAACCACCAAACAGTCCGACCTGAGCTTCGGAATATCCCTTGGCGCAATGTACTACAGCATGGACTATAGTAAACTGAAACCCTTCAACCCCGTCGACCCGACGCTCATCAACCTCTCGAACCGCTGGACGCCAAACATCAATGTCGGTATATATTATGGCTCCGACAAATTCTACATGGGACTGTCTGCGCGGAATATTACCGACGGACGGTCGTTAGGCGGCCATACGGTCGACGATTTCATCATCCCGCTTTCGACGTGGAACTCCGTCCTCACCATGGGACTGTCCATCCCGCTGAACACGCGGCTGGAACTCCGTCCGTCGATGATGTGGCAAGAAGATTTCTCCGCCCCCTCGCACATCGACCTGACAGTGGCGCTGCTATTCGTCGACCGCTTTTGGGTCGGTGCGAGCTTCCGCACCGACCAGCGCCTATGGAAAAATGAATCACCAGGAAACATCAACGAACTATACTCGGCAGCCATCATGACCGAAGTATTTGTGACCAATCAAATCACCATAAGCTACGCCTTCGATCTCGGGCTAAACCAGGACAGTTACCACTACTTCGGCGGCCACGAAGTGTCCATCGGGTACTACTTCTCCCGCAAAATCGACAGCCGCTACAATCGCAAATACCGCTACAAAAAATACCAGGTCGACGATGTGTGCAGGTACTGCCCGTAAATGAATCGGGAATAAGCCTGTGACGGGAGGTACGGGATTACCCGTAAGTACATATATATCCGGCCATCTTGGATGTCGGTTTCCAGTCACCATGAATGCCGGCAACCTTAGCCGACGGCAATAAAGCCCGCAGACGCCTTACGCCGACAGCAATTCATGATCCTTAATTTTAAAATGCTATTGTTCCTTTTGGTAATCGTGCAATCGCGTATTTATATAAAGTCCAATAAATTTGTGCAATCTAAAAAGTAATTGTACTTTGTAGGAAAAAAGTATGGCAAAGGAAAGAATTAAGGTTTATGTGCCGGCAGAAGCAATAGCCGCACAGTTACGCAAGGATGAGAAGTTTTTCACAGGGGGGTCAGGTTGTGTCTATCAAATAGCATTGGGACGTAAAGCCGGAGAACTGCAAAGCGTGTACAATACGAGCCACAAGGCCATCTGCAACTGGCTGCACCGTTTCAATGCGCAAGGGGTTGAGGGCTTGAAAGACTTGCCCCGTAACGGTCGCCCAAGCAGATTGGGCGATGAAAGCAAGGCGAAGTTGAAGCAGGTGGTTTTGTCAAGCCCGATGGAGCAGGGATCCTCAAGTGGTACATGGACACTCGTTTCAGAATATATCCGGATTGCTTTTGGCATTGAGTGCAGGAAATAACAGGCATACAACATTTTGCACTTCATTGGCTTGAGTTTTCAAAAAGAAAAGGGCTTCTTTCCTGAAGCCGAAAATCGGGAAGAGGCTGTTTCGGCAATAAAAAAAACTTTGGGAGCAAAGTGTCGGCATCAGCGGCGGCGACGCTAACAATGGCAACGGCTTATGGCGTTTAGCGACGAAAAGGTGAAATCCATCTTCAAACCGCAACGTATCATTGTTGCTTTTGTAATGGAACTCATTGCGGCTCTGTGTACAGTTGGCATATTCCACAACTTATCTGCCTCTATTCCGCTGGCGGTATGTGCCATCATGCTAATCGTAGTTGTGGTGGGTCACGGTGTGATGCTGGCGATTTTTGATGGTAAGCCCGTTAAAGTAATATTGATTAACGAGGGATACAAAATTGTAACTATCCTTCTGTTTTTTGGTGCATTGGCATTGTTTGGGAAGCATATCGCATTTTAATGATTATCTTTCACGTTTAACGAAATTTTCGGGTATTGCCGGATTTACAAAGTAAAGTTTTTTCCATTTAACCTTGGAACAGTAATGACAGATGCAGGAACATATCGCATATTCTCCGCATCTCCAAGTCTCTGTTCTCCGAGATTCTATTCATCGGTAATCGTAAAATCGTAACCGATTGTTATCGCTTTTGTAATAATAAAGAAACTGCCATGCCTTACTTTTACTTTGTCAAAAGCTCTCTGTTTTTGTATTGTAAAAAATAAGCAAATGAAAACAAAATCGTTATTCGTAAAAGTCTTGATGCCGATAATATTGGCAATGGTAGCGGTGTTCATGTATTTTGTTCTGGATATTCATTACAACAATCTGCATATAGAGTATCATAACCTCTATGTCGCCGATTCGGCGAAAATTGAAAATCGCCTCTATACTATGTGGGGCGTCATCAGGGATAAATATTCCATCAAAGAGGATTATTTTAAAGAATTTCGTGAGATTGCCATAATTCACGCGAACGCTTTCAAACAAGAAGGAGTAGTAGCACGGTGGATACATACGAATTTCCAGCAACTCGACGCTTCCGTTTACCGGGAAGTGATGCAAAGTATTGAGTCGGAACGACTGGGGTTGGAAAATTCGCAAAACGATATCCTGAACGTTTGCAAGTTTCACAACGATTTAATCACAAAACGCATTTCATGCTGGTTTATTGCCGACAAGACGCCGTTGAACTGGGTATTGATTTCGAGCGAAGAAACGCAGGAAATTATGAAAACCCGCCGCGACGAGCGTACCATAGAAACATTAGGGGACGAGTAGCTTTATGCAACACCTCGTTTTAATATTCGCCCTGCTGCTGCCGTTCATCCTGTCATGGATTTTTTTGAAAAAGATTAAGCTATGGATGGTGGTCATTGTCGTCATCTTGGGTGTAGCGTTTAATTTCGCCGTTTCGGAATGGATGAAATCCGCCCACATTACCGACATCGAATATCTCGGAAATTTCGCCGCCCACGTGGAATATTACGAGCCATGGGACGAATGGGAGGAGGAAACCTGTACGAACGACAACGGCGAAGAGTACGACTGCTCGCACAGTATATACCATGAGGCACGGTGGACGATGGTGGACTACGACGGCTATTCCTATTCCATCGAGCGGCGCGAATACAATGATATTGTCCAATATGTGAACGTAGAACCCGTGTTTAAGGAGTTGCACCGCGACTATTACAGGATAGACGGCAACATGTATTATGCCGATATACCCGAAAAACGGCTCATTATACCCATCACCCGGGCACGGGAGTATAAAAATAGAATTCTTACCAACCAGTCGCTGTATCACTACAAGATAGTCAGCGACGAGGAAAAAGATTCGCTGGGGCTATATGACTATCCGGAGATTGTCCACTACAGCCCGCATCCCTATCCGAATCCTTACCCGAAAAGTGTCCGCTCGTACCAGCCATCAACAAGGGGGCTCGACGAAGGGAGCTTGTTCACCGCGCAGATGGACATGGTCAACGCAAAGTGCGGGCATTACCTGCGCACATTTATCTTTTTTTACCCTGACAAGGAGCGCGAGATAGCGAAAAAGCAAATCGACCGGCTGCAATTGGGCAATTTCAACGAACTGATCATCATGCTGGGCACACAGGGAGACGAAATTACGTGGTGTGAAACCCATTCGTGGGAAGACGTCCCGGCCATGCGCACGGCGGTCAAACAGTGGTTTGCCGCCAACAATAACATGAGTACACTGCCGGATTTTCCTATATGGTACATCCTGCAAATCGAAGCGGGTCTATGGACATTGAAGGATTATCACGATTTCGACTATATCCGCATCAGCTTTTCGCTTGCGCAAATAGCAGGATTGTGTATCGCACAGATTGTTTTTCAGATATTTGTATTTTTATATAGCGCCTTCTTCATCCGCCGGATTGAAAAAATACGAGTGAAATATGGCCCCCTTGACGAAAAAACAAAACACTGGTTAAAACAGCGCGACGAGATATTCAATAAGAAGATCATGAGAGATGAAAAGCTGACCCGCCAAGAATGGAAGATTTTCAATGACGCTAAACAGTTTGAAGTATGCCAAGAGCGTGAAAGAAAAAGGCAAAAAGACAGGGACAAGGCAATTAGAGGGAATATTGCCGGTTTGCTAACCTGTGTAGCGATCCTGCCTCATGCAATACTCATTTTACTGTTAATGTCTTTTGAGCTTTCATCAGGGTCTCTGTTTGCGTATATACCCTGCGCTATCAACATACTTGCCATTCCGGTATTTGTGAGTAGTATTATCGTGCTTAAACGGATAAAAAAGAAGGAAGCCGGGTGGGCGCGCTACGGCAAGTGACCGCCGGGAATCTAATGCCGTGATGGGACACCGGATGCGCGACAGGAATACGATTGAACTTTAGGATATATGGGAATGCCTGTACACTATTACCTATTTTTAAACCCGTCGCGTTCGACAGGTTTAAAAATAGAAACCGGATAAACGGGTTCGTGGGAACCCGAAAACACCGGCGCTGAATTATCCTTACCGGATTTTAGTAACGATTTTTGTTGTATCCGCCGCCACTGTTACGGTTGAAACCGCTGTTGCGATTGTATCCGCCATTGCTTTTTTCCGTTTTAGGACGAGCAATGGTTACAGAAATAGTTTTGCCGTCAAGCTCCGTGTTGTTCAGTGCATCAATTGCTTTCTGTCCGGCGTTATCGTCGGTCATTTCAACAAAACCGAAACCGCGCGAGCGTCCAGTTTCACGGTCTGTAATAATTCTAACGGAGCTAACTTCTCCATACTCTGCAAATAATGACTGCAATTTGTCGCTTTCTGTGCGATAGTTTAGATTTGATACGTAAATGTTCATTTCTTTTTTTGGTTTAATGTAAATAATTTATTGTGTTTTATTTTGTAATAACAATATATGGATGGCATTCATGCCTCTTTTTCCACGTTCCAGTTCAAAGGTAACCATATTCCCCTCGGCAATATTCGCCGGCGCGTTGCTGACATGGAAGAAGTATTTCTCCGTATTGTCTGTGTTTTTAATAAATCCATATCCTTTGCCGGGGTTAAAAAATTCTACGCGGCCGATTAGGCCTGCCTCCTCCACGTTTTCTTTTTTGGGCGTCGAAATCATGATACTCTCGATTTCAACTTCCTGCTTCATGAGCGGATCGGGAGGGGTGTCGGTAATCACGCCGTTTTCGTCTACGTATGCAATCATGTTGTCCAACGATCCGCTACTGTTCGCTTTACGCTCCTCTTTGCGTTTCTGCTTATCCTTCCGCTTTTGTTCTTTTTTCTTCTGTACTTCTCTTTTGTTGTATGATATAGCCATTGGTGTAGGGGTATAGATTATAAATTTAAATGTCAGGCTGGGATAGCTACCGGGTTTAATTTTCTTCCAGTGAGCTTTTGTATGTCTTTTACTATGGAATATTCCTCCTGCGAACAGAAGGAGAGCGCCGTTCCGCCATGGCCGGCGCGTCCGGTGCGTCCGATACGGTGCACGTACGTTTCCGCTATGTCAGGCAAATCGTAGTTGATGACCATTTCGAGGTTGGCAATGTCAATGCCTCTTGCGGCAATGTCGGTGGCTATAATGACATGCGTTTTACCCAATTTGAAGTTGGTCAGCGCCCGTTGCCGGGCAACCTGCGTTTTGTTCCCGTGAATGGCTTCGCAACCAATCCCCTGTTTGTTCAGCGTCCGGGCTATTTTGTCCGCCCCGTGTTTGGTGCGTGAGAAAACCAGTACCGACCGTCTCTTTTTCTGCAAAATATTCACCAGCAACTGGCTTTTCTGCGGCTTCTCTACAAAATACAGGCGTTGTTCAATTGTGTCTACAACGGATGATTCGGGTGTAACTTCTATCCTGACCGGTTTATTCAGGATCGATTTTGACAGGTTCGCGATGGTTTGCGGCATGGTGGCCGAAAAGAATAGTGTCTGCTTTTGTTTGGGCAACAGGGGTAATAATCGTTTGATGTCATGGATAAATCCCATGTCGAGCATCCGGTCGGCTTCGTCCAGGATAAAGTGTTTCACATGGTTGAGGGTAATATATTTTTGATTGATCAGGTCGAGCAAACGTCCTGGTGTGGCAATCAGTATGTCGACTCCCTGTTTCAGGGAATGAACCTGTGGCCGTTGATTTACGCCGCCGAATATGACCGTATGGCGCAGGGTGGTATATCGGGCATAGTCGCTGAAACATTCGTTAATCTGCATGGCCAGTTCCCGTGTCGGGGTCAGAATCAGCGCCTGAATATTTCGTTCCGTGCCTTTTGGCGCCGGATGGTTGAGTTGTTGAATGACGGGTATGGCAAACGCGGCGGTTTTTCCCGTTCCGGTTTGTGCTATCCCCAACAAGTCGCGTCCTTTAAGGGCGACTGGTATCGCTTGTTCCTGAACAGGAGTTGGGAAAGAGTACTTTTTTTTAACCAGAGCATTTAATATCGGCTCCGAGATATTTAATTCTTTAAATGTCATATTATCTTTAGCTGCTTTAAAAGCTGTTTCCTTAATTTATAATTTAAACATGTAAGTTGATTTTAATGCCGGTTTTGACGATAGAAAGTTCTATTAATTAGTAACGGAACAAAATATTACGAAGAAAAACGATACAAATAAACTCGTCTGTTTTGCTGCAAAGGTACACAAATAAATGAGAATTCATCTTATTCTTTTATTAAATCCGTATTTTTTTAAGAGACAAAATGACACAGGTAAGAGAAATAGGTAAGAGATAATGAAAAAATCCACCCTTAGTGGCTTATTGTCTAACCGGTGATTTTTCGATTTTTATGATTACACCTCCGCAGGCATCCCTTATCCTTCTATATCATTGATTATGTCAAAAACTTTGTTAAAAACTTTTTTATCGCACTGTTATATTGTATTTGATTTTTGTCTACCTTTACTGCCCCAAAACAAAACAAAATGCTTAGTGTTGTTAAAAACTTCATGATAACATTTTCCGAACCTCCCAGTCAGGTGACGGAATTAATCGTAGCTTTATGCTACGCTAACGCATTCAGCATAGCACAACACATAAATAAATGTCCGTCCTACGACGTAGGAAACCTTCCCGACGATAAAAAGAGCGTTTCCTACGTCGTAGGAAACCTTCCTGACGATAAAAAGGGCGTTTCCTACGACGTAGGAAACCTTCCTGACGATAAAAAGGGCGTTTCCTACGACGTAGGAAACCTTCCCGACGATAAAAAGGGCGTTTCCTACGTCGTAGGACGCACCAATTTCAATAGGTATAACTAAAAAATAAAAAATTATGCAAAAAATTTTAAGAGTCTTATTACATTTTTTTCGCAATGAAGCGCATTTCGAATATATGGGGGTCTTCAGGGGGCGGTTGAATAATTATCCGGATGCAAAGGCCGTCGTAGAAGAGTATGTCGATGATTTTGACGAGCTGCTGACGGCGGAAGGGAAAGTGGTCGACACACAAAAGAAAAGCCCTTACACGGCGCAGATTGTCGAAGCCGACCACCTCGACGACCAGCTGACGCTTGGAATAAAGGAATTGGTGACGGCGGCTACACGCCACTACGACCCGACGGTGGCGGCGGCAGCCCTCCGGCTGCACGACCGTATCAAGGCGTTCGGGCAAATCCCGACCAAATCATACGAGGAAGAGGCGGCAGCCATCACTATCCTGCTGGCCGACCTGCAAAGCCCGGCTTTTGCCAACGACGTAACCGCCGTGGGTATCGGCGGATGGCTGGCTCAACTGGCCGTCGCGCTGGCCAATTTTAAGACCCTTCTGCAACTGCGGAACGACGAGTACGCCGTAAGCCTGCCGCAGGAAAATGCGAAGGAAATCCGCAATAAAATAGACGCCGTGTATCATAAGATGACCAACCGTATCAATGCCGCCGCCGAACTCAACAGCGCCGGCCTCTACGACGAGTTTATCATGCACCTCAATGCCGATATACGCTATTTCAACGAACATAATACTCATCTCAGCACGAAGAAAGACCTCGCCGCAGGCGATCACACGGTGGTCGAACCTATCGAAACGCAGAAATATACCGAACGGCCTGTAACCGTTGTACCGAAGGTATACTACCGCGTGGAAGGCAAGCCGACCGAGACGCTGTCGCTGGGCAAAGATTTTACGGTAACGTATAAGAATAATGTCGAGGTAGGCACGGCGCATCTCACCATTCACGGAAAAGGCGCATACAAAGGACAGTTTACCGTGACGTTTAATATCGCACGGTAGGGAGAAAGAGATGCAAAATTTTGCGTCTCTTTTACATTTTGTCGGGGTTTTCTTTTTTTCGAACAGCGAATACCGATGACTATTATTTCCCCCGCCGGGGGAATACCTGCGTAGTTCTCCCCCGCAGGCACGCCACACACAATTCCTAATTATTTCGTAAATTTGTTTTATGGTACGCATTGACATATTGACCGTCGCGCCCGAACTGCTGGAGAGTCCGCTGGGGCATTCTATCCCGAAACGGGCGCAGGATAAGGGCGCGGTCGAGATTCATATTCACAACCTGCGCGAATACGGCAAGGGTCGTTACCGGCAAACGGACGATTATGCGTTTGGCGGCGCGGCGGGTATGGTGCTGATGATCGAGCCGATATTTACCTGCATACAAATGTTGCAGGGCGAACGTACATACGACGAAATTATTTACCTCTCGCCCGACGGCGAACGGTTGACACAGCCGTGCGTCAACCGCCTTTCGATGCTCGCAAATATTATCGTCCTGTGCGGACATTATAAAGGCATCGACCACCGCATTCGCGAACAGTTGATAACTAAAGAAATTTCTATCGGCGATTATGTGCTGAGCGGGGGCGAGCCGGCGGCGGCCGTGCTGGTCGATGCTATCGTACGGCTGCTGCCCGGCGTTATTTCCGACGAGACATCGGCGCTCACCGATTCGTTTCAGGACGGGCTGCTGGCGCCGCCGGTATACACCCGCCCCAAAGTGTTTAACGGCTGGCGCGTGCCGGCGGTGTTGTTGTCGGGCAATCATCGGGAAATCGCCGAATGGCACGAGGAACAAGCGTTACAGCGAACGCAAACGTTACGCCCCGATTTATTGACGGACGAGAAAATACCTTCTTAAACAATGTATGTAAAATCAAGATATATTCGTACCTTTGTGTGTAGATGAAATTCCGACAATACAATATAGCGTTGATTTTTTTATGCGGTTTGCTTCCATCCGGCAGCTACGGGCAAGCGCCGATTCGTCCGCACAAGGGGGCTGTAGTTGCCCGCTTTAAAACGCCGGAGTCGTTTGTGCGCACCGATGCTAAGGAGCATTCATTTACTTTATTTTTACGCAGTCTGCCTCTTTTCCCGGAGGGTACGCCGGTACGGGATTACGCGAATAAGCCGGTCGAAATAACAGATGAAAAACCCGGTACGGCCGCGATTCTCGATATAGAAACCGGTACAAGGAACTGGCAATGCACCGTCCAGTCGCTTATGCGGATTTGGGCGGAATATTTATTTGAACGGCAACAGTTCTCTGCCATCCGGTTTCATATTCGCAACGGCAGGGCTGTTCCGTACCGGCAATGGGCGCAAGGCATGAATATTACGGTAGACAATCGCGCTTACTGGACAAAAACCCCCTATAATCCGCAACAATATCGTACCTTCCGTCGTTATCTGGACTTTATTTTTCAATATAGCGATTTCCAAACCGTGCGTCACGATATTGATTCCGTGTCGCTCGGCGATTTGTCGCCGGGCGATTTACTGCTACGCGACGACTTTGCGATGATGGTGCTCGACATGGCAGTCAACCGCGATACCGGAGAGAAGGTCGTGCTGTTGGTCAGCGGCGGCGCGCCGGCGCAGTCTATCCGGATATTACAAAATATTATTCCGGGAGAGCCCCCGTGCGCATGGTTTAAAGTCGGGGAACAGGGTATGATCAATACCGGTGTCGTGGCGTTTTCGGCGACGGATTTTTACCGGTTCAAATAGCCGGCGGTCGCCGTGTTAAAACCGGATGCGCAATGCCACCGGACAATGGTCGGAGTGTACGACGTTATCTAAAATATCGGCATCCGACAAGTTCTCGCGGAGGTTTTCGGTAATCCAAAAGTAATCCAACCTCCATCCGATGTTCCGCTCCCGCGCTTTAGCCCAGTAACTCCACCAACTGTACCGTTCTGCCTCGTCGGGGTGGAATACCCGGAAGGTGTCGATAAATCCGGCGTCGGCCAATTTGTCCATCCATGCCCGTTCTTCGGGCAGGAATCCGGACATTCTTTCGTGTGTCTTTGGGCTGTTGATGTCTATCGGTTTATGGCTGATGTTGAAATCGCCGGTTACTATTAGTTTTGGCCGCGACTGCCGGAGTTGTTGGATGTATTGAAAGAAGGTCGTCAGGTATTCCATTTTAAATGCTTGCCGTACGTCGCCCATCGTACCTGAGGGGAAATAGGAGCAGAGGAGCGTTATGTCGCCATAGTCGGCGCGGATGAGGCGGCCTTCGTCGTCAAAACGAGCGTCGCCGATGCCGAACAGTACCGTGTCAGGCGTCGGTTTGGAAAGGATGGCTGTACCGCTGTATCCTTTGCGTTGCGCCGAATGGAATGCGCAATGATAGCCCAGCTGTTCAAAAAGCGAGGCGTCAATCTGTCCGTGTTGCGCTTTGGTTTCCTGCAAGCATACGATGTCGGGATTTTCGACCCGCAGCCAGTCATAAAGATTTTTGGAAATAGCCGAGCGGATGCCGTTGACGTTGTACGAAATGAGGGAATATTCCGTATCGGTCATACTATCCTTTTTTGGACGGCAGGGGCGAAGCCTGCTGTTCGGGCATTGTGCAAGTGCCATTGAACACCGCGCCGGCCTCGATGCTTATTTTGGCGGTGGTAATCGTGCCTTTGATGTTTGCCGTAGCTTTGAGGTTTACGATTTCCGATACATCCAGCAGGCCGTCGACAAAGCCGAAGATGTCGGCCGTACGGCAATTGATTTCGCCTTTTGTTTTACCGGCGGTGCCGATAACGATTTTGCCTGTTGAAACAATATTCCCCTCCAATATTCCGTCTAACCGGATATCGCCTGTGGTTTTAATATTCCCCACGATTTCCGTGCCCTGGCAAATCCGGTTAATATTACTGGTAGCCACCTGTTGTTCTTGCTCGCGTGCCATAATGTTAATGATTTATTCGTTATTAATTTTGAAGGGGCAAATATACGAAAAAAATTAAAATTCGGGGACGCCGTGTGCGGGGACAATCCTTCCTCCTTGCCTCCCGTATCCTGCACCGAATTATAAAACAGGGGTCCCTCCGGCGGAAAAGAGAGGGGCCGTCGCACTCTTAACAGGTATGTCCTGACAGGACGCCCTGTCCCCTGCCTTTACGTTTATTCACCATTCGTCATTTTTTCTTACCTTTGTGTCGCGCCTTCCAAAGCATGACTGTTTGAGGAGCAACGTATAATAATTAATTTATAATTTAACAATGTAGCACTTATGATTACACGAAGAGTTTTTTTACGGGCCGGAGGATTGGCGACAGCCGGTCTGGCCCTTGGCGGATTGAATACGGTAAAGGCCATGACGGCAGCTAATGCAGCCAGGATTATTGGCGCCCATCGCAAGGTCAATCTGGCATGTATCGGTATCGGAAACAGGGGAGCTGAGGTTATCCGGGAATTTGATAAAACAGGTCTGGCAAATATCGTCGCCCTTTGCGACGTCGATTTGGGGGCGCCGCATACTCAAGATATGCTGAGTGCGTACCCTAATGCGAAACGATTTCAGGACTTCAGGGTGATGTTTGATAAAATGAACAACGAAATCGACGCTGTCGTAGCGGCCATCCCCGACCATGCCCATTTCCCGGTATGTATGCTGGCCATCTCTTTGGGCAAACACATCTATGTGGAAAAACCGATGGTACGTACATTCTACGAGGCGGAATTACTGATTGACGCAGCCAAAAAACATCCAAATGTAGTTACGCAAGTCGGTAATCAAGGTCATTCGGAAGGCAATTATTTTCAATTTAAAACATGGAAAGAAGCGGGCATCATCAAAGACGTAACGGAAGTAACAGCTCACATGAACTCTGCCCGGCGCTGGCATTCGTGGGATACGGCTATTTATAAATACCCCGAAGCGCAGCCTGTCCCCGCGACGCTGGACTGGGACACATGGCTCTCGGCCATTCCATACCACGAATACAATAGCAAGTACCACTACGGCGACTGGCGTTCGTGGTACGATTTCGGCATGGGCGCCTTGGGCGATTGGGGAGCGCACATCCTCGATACGATACACGAATTTCTCGAACTGGGATTGCCTTACGAAATCACCGCCTTACGTTTGGACGGACAGAACGACTACTTCTTCCCTAAATCCTCAACCATCCTTTTCCGTTTCCCGGCACGGGGCGACATGCCGCCGGTAGACATCACATGGTACGACGGCGTAGACAACATTCCTGCCGTACCTGCCGGCTACGGAATTTCCGACATCGACCCGAACATCCCGTCGGTAGCAGGAGGAAAACTACAACCATCGAAACTGAATCCGGGCAAGATAATTTACAGCAAAGAACTGACGTTTAAAGGCGGTTCGCATGGCAGCACACTCGCGATTATTCCGGAAGAAAAAGCCAAAGCCATACAATCGAAATTGCCGGAAATACCTAAAAGCCCCTCCAACCATTTTGCTAATTTCTTACGGGCCTGTTTAGGCGAAGAAAAAACCCGCTCGCCGTTTGAAATACACGGGATGCTGAGTCAGGTCTTTTCGTTGGGCGTAATAGCGCAACGGCTGAACACGAAAATCCTGTTCGATAACGAAACAAAACAAGTAACGAATAATGCATTCGCCAATGCGATGCTGGCACAGGCGCCTCCCCGCAAAGGATGGGAAACATTTTACAAAAGAAGATAGTTAGAGACGTCGAAGAAAGTAGAACAGCGAATGCATTTAAACAATAAAAAAATGAAAAAAAACAAAATTATCATCATCATTATCATGGCAGCTATGGGACTTGCCCGCGAGGCAAAAAGTCAGGATAATACCTTAACGGCGCAGGAAGTCGCCGAAGGCTGGCGACTATTATGGGACGGACGGACGACCGACGGCTGGCGGGGCGCTAAAATAGCGACATTCCCGGCGCACGGATGGTCGGTCGAAAACGGAACGCTGCGAGTGCACAAAAGCGGCGGCGCGGAATCGACCAACGGGGGCGATATTATCACAACACGGAAGTACCGGAACTTCATACTGAACGTCGATTTCAAAATAACACGGGGAGCTAACAGCGGCATCAAATATTTCGTCGACCCGGATTTGAACCGGGGTGAAGGATCGGCCATCGGCTGCGAATTTCAGTTATTAGACGACGACCATCACCCCGATGCGAAACTGGGCGTAAAAGGTAATCGCACGCTGGGCGCCCTCTACGACCTCATTCCTCCCGACCGGAGCGCAAAAGACTATCGTTTCGACGCCAATGACTTTAACACTGCCACCATTATTGTCGAAGGCCGTCGGGTACAGCACTATCTGAATGGAATTAAAATTGTGGAATACATAAGAAACACACAAGCGTTCAATGCGCTGGTCGCTTACAGCAAATACGTCGACTGGCCTGCCTTCGGAAATGCCGCCGAAGGACACATCCTGTTGCAAGATCACGGCGATGAGGTCTTTTTCAAAAACATTAAGATTAAAGAACTAAACGGCGAACAACAGCCTCCCGACACCGACGAACCGTTTCGCATCGGGATGGCCGGCTATACCTTCGTTCATTTCGACCTCGACAAAACACTGGAAACCTTACGACAAAACAAAGTGCATTACCTTTGCATCAAGGATTTTCATTTGCCGCTGCACAGTACCGACGAACAAATCGCAGCATTTCATGCAAAACTGGCCGAGAGCGGCGTAACCGGATATGCCGTAGGACCGATTTATATGAAAACCGAAGCGGAAGTCGACCGCGCATTCGCTTACGCTAAACGCGTCGGCGTAAAGTTGATTGTCGGCGTACCGAACCTCGAACTGCTGCCTTACGTAGATAAGAAAGTAAAAGAATACGATTTCAAATACGCCATCCATTTACACGGACCCGACATCGCCCTGTACCCCGACGCCGACGACGCATGGAATCATACGAAAGACTTGGACCCGCGCATCGGGATGTGCCTGGACATCGGGCATGACACCCGCAACGGGAAAGATCCGGTAGCTGATTTGAAAAAATATCATTCGCGCGTATTCGACATTCACATCAAAGATGTTACGGGAACAACCAAAGAGGGATATTCGGTCGAGATAGGCCGGGGCGTGATTGATTTTCCCGCTTTCGTCCGGGCGTTGCGGGAAGTCGATTACCGCGACGTATGCAGCCTCGAACACGAAAAGGATATGAAAAACCCCTTTGCCGGCATCAGCGAATCAATCGGCTATTTCCGGGGCGTAATCAAAGCGACGAAATAGCGCGCCTATTCACCGGTAGCCCCTTATTTACCTGCCGAAAGCTTAGTAGTCTCTGTTCTTTTTCTGCCGCGACGGTATTCTCTTATTTTTTTTGAATAAGGGAGCACCGTTGCTTTTTTATTTTTCTCGCAGGCCGCAGGGGAATATATTGTGGGGAGATTGTTGAGGTGTCGAATGGAGAAAAGTTGCCCATTCAACAACGTCAACCATCGTCAATAGCCAATGGTCAGTAGCCTTGTCAGGGCTTCTATGAAATAGTAATCGGCGTAGATGAGGGGGACGTCAATTTCCGAACCGTGGGGGATACTGCCGACGCTGTGTTTGAGGAGGAATCCGGCATTGTCGCCGGCAGCTGTTGCGCGGTAGGCGTCGGAGGCCAGCCGGTGGAGAATGTCTACCGCCGTCGTGCGATAGATTTGACGGTCGGTGTACATGTACAGTTCAAGCATGGCCGACGCCGCTATCGCTCCTGCCGACGCATCGCGGTACCGGTCGATGGGAAATTTGTCCGGCGGCAAGGGCAGCGTCGGCGTCCGGTCAGGCCATGCGGGGATGTATTCCGGTTGCCCTGCGTTGAAATCCCAGTAGGGAATTTTGTCGTCCGGCAGTCGGGGATGGTTCAAAAAGAAGGCGGCCATTTTTTCGGCTGTTTCCAAGTATTTGAGGTCGCCCGTTTCGCGGAACATCATCGTAAATCCGTAGATGCCCCAGGCCTGCCCGCGCGCCCATGCGGAGTTGTCGCTCCATCCTTGCGCCGCTCTTTTTTCGCGGACAACGCCCGTGCCGGGATCGTAGTCGACGACATGATAGCAACTGTAATCAGGGCGCAGGTGGTGGCGGATGGTCGTGTTGGCATGGGTCATGGCGATGTGGCGGAATCGGGCGGCTTCTGCCGGATTGGGCGTATGGCGGACAGCCCACATTAGCAGTTCCAGATTCATCATATTGTCGATAATTACCGGAAACAGCCATGTCGAGCCGTGCCACGAGCGCCCTCCCTGCCACGATTTCAGGCATTGCACCGTGTCGTTATAACGGGATGCCAGCGAGCGGGCGCCCTGTAAGAGTGTCTCCGTGCCGTCGTCTGTGCCGTCGGCCGCCAACTGCTGCCGGAGGCCGAAGGGAATGTATAGCATAAAGCCCAAGTCGTGCGTAGCCTTATAGTTTTTCAAGGACGACAGCGACAGTGTCCATGCGTCGGCGTGTGTTTTTAAGGCCTCGTCGCCGCTCAATGCGTAGAGATGCCAAAGGATGCCAGGGAAGAATCCGCTCGTCCACTCATGGATGCCGGTAGTCGTCAGGCGACCGTTGCGGTCTGCTGTTCGTGGATACTGTCCGGCGGCAGGGTCGAGCGACGAGAGCAGATGCCGTGTTTGTTCGACGGCAAAGCGAATGTTGTCGGCCAACCATTCCTGTTTTGTTGTCGTGTCTGGCATCTGGCGTCCGGCATGGCTCTCGTCCGGAAGCAAGAGACTCCATAAGAATATAAAGACCGTAAGAATATGGAACGCCGCGTGCCGCGTGCGGTTATAGCGTGCAGGTAAGAAAACGGGAATATCGTTGCGCATACGATTTATTTTAATTGATTATAATCGGGTACAAAGATAGGGTTTTTATTTTAGGCGCCGGCTGCGGGGTGGCCTGTATCCCACGCCTAAAATAAAAAAATCGTATCTTTGCATCGTTTAAAAATTGATACTGCTATGTTTTTCCCTTATACTTACATTACTCGGCGCGTAGCCTTGAGAGACGCCGTGGGCAAAGGCGTGTTGTTGTTTCTGGGCAACGACGAAAGCCCGATGAATTATGCCGGCAATACTTATCATTTCCGGCAGGATTCAACGTTTTTATATTATTTCGGTCTTGATTATGCCGGGCTTTCGGCAGTCATGGACATTGACAGGGGGCGGACGATTATCTTCGGCGACGAGTTGACTATCGACGATATTGTGTGGATGGGGCCGCAGCTGTCGCTCTACGAGCGGTGCGAGCAGGCAGGCGTATACGAAGTCATGCCTGCCACCGCATTAAAGGGGTATTTACAGGAGGCGGTACGGCGCAACCGTCCCGTTCATTTTCTTCCCCCCTACCGCGCCGAACATCAACTGAAACTGCTCGACTGGCTGGGCATTGCGCCCGACCGTCAGCAGGAAGCCGCGTCTATCGACATGGTCAAAATGGTGGTCAACCAGCGTAACCATAAATCGGATGAGGAGATTGTTCAGATAGAAGAAGCCGTCGCTATCTCGGCGGCCATGCACCGGAAAGCCATCGCCATGGCCCGTCCGGGAATGAAGGAATCCGAAATTGCCGCGGCCATGCACGAAATCGCCTTGCAGCATGGCGGCAACCTGTCGTTCCCAATCATTGCCACTATCAACGGACAGACGCTGCATAATCACGACCACAGCCATATGCTCGAGAGCGGCCGACTGATGCTCATTGACGCAGGCGCCGAAAACGCTATGCACTATGCCGGCGACTTATCGTCTACCTTCCCCGTCGATGCGACCTTTACCAAACGTCAGCGGGAAATCTACCAAATCCGCGACAACATGCACCGTGCGGCGGTAGCGGTTTTACGCCCGGGCGTCACCTTCCGCGATGTACACCTGATTGCCGCCAAAACAATGGTCGATGGCCTGAAGGAAATCGGCCTGATGAAAGGCGATACGACTGAAGCGGTGATGGCCGGCGCACATGCCCTGTTTTTCGTACATGGGCTGGGACACATGCTGGGATTAGACATCCACGACATGGAAAACCTCGGCGAAAAATGGGTCGGCTACGACGGACAGCCGCGTAGCGACCAGTTCGGCCTCCGTTCGCTACGGCTGGCGCGCACACTCGAAGAAGGTTTTGTGCACACCATCGAACCGGGCATCTATTTCATTCCCGAACTGATTACCCGCTGGCGCATCGAACAACGCCTCGAAGCGTTCATCAACTATGAAAAGGTGAATGGCTACTGGAATTTCGGCGGCATCCGCAACGAAGAAGACTATCTAATTACCGCCACCGGCGCACGCCGTTTAGGCCCCGCCCTGCCCATGAGCGCTGATGAAATGGAAGCGGCAAGGCAGTTTTAACAGGCCGTTCTTAATCGCAATGGACAGCAGCAGCAACCACAGGCTTTGCAGAGAATCGTTCCCCTTTTGGGAGGGCAGGGGAACGGCCGTTCTCCCTTTGGGAATTAGGAGGCTTGTCCTTTGTTTATGCCTGTTCTTGTTCGGCAACGGCATTACGGCTTCTGCCCAGCGGGTTTATACTATGCCGCCGGTTATAGAAAACGGCGACACGCTATATCAACTCTCCCTGCCGCCGGTCTTCATTTTTCCGACGCCCACAACCAAAGCCAGCGCCAAAAACTGGAAAGAATACCGGCGGCTGGTCTATAATTTCCAGAAGGTATACCCCTACGCATTACTCGCGAAGCAAAAAACCGACATGATGGAGGCAGAACTGGCGCAGCTTCCCTCGAAAAAAGAACGCGACGCCGTTATCGACCGCTACGAAAAAGAACTCTTTGCCGAATTTGAAAAACCTCTACGGAAACTGACCTTCTCGCAAGGTAAATTGCTGCTCAAACTGATTGACCGCGAAGTGGGACAAACATCCTACTATGTCATCAAAGAACTGAAAGGCGGCGTTACGGCCTTCTTTTGGCAAGGCATCGCCAAATTCTTTGGCGCAAACCTCAAAAAACCATACGACAAATACGGCGAAGACCGCGACGTCGAACAATTAGTCAAACTCTATCAGGACGGAAGTTTCGACTGGCTCTATTTCCAACTATTCGGAATAACCGCGAGCAATGCAGGATAATTTAATCCATAAAGGGCAACGACGGAAGATGGTCGACGGACTACGCGGGCTGTATCCGTTCGACGAGCGCGTGCTGGCAGCGATGGCGTCCGTACCGCGGCACCTGTTCGTCGAAACGGCCCTCGCGCCGCTTGCGTACAGCAATAAACCATTACGCATCGCGGCGAACCAAACCATCTCGCAACCCTACACAGTGGCCATGCAAACCCATCTGCTGCAAGTACGGAAATGGGACAAGATATTGGAAATCGGCACAGGATGCGGCTATCAAGCGGCAATATTAGTAAAGATGGGCGCGCAGGTACACTCCATCGAACGGCAAAAAGAACTCTATGTGCAGGCGCAAAAAACCTTTCTGGCATTAGGAATGGACGCTATCTTCTCCTACGGCGATGGCTACGAAGGCTGGCCGTTGCTGGCGCCCTTCGACCGGATTGTCGTTACCTGCGGCGCGCCGGCGATACCGCAAAAGTTAGTACTGCAACTGGCCGTCGGAGGGCGGATGGTCGTACCCGTAGGCAACGACACACAAACAATGACCGTTGTCGAACGACTCTCCGACGACCAGTGCCAAATTACCACGCACGGGAACTACCGCTTTGTCCCCATGCTGGAAGGCAAGGAAACAAATGCGCCTTTTGGAGACCAACGATTTTAACGAATATGATAAACGTAAAAACTTTTTATTTTAACGAACTGCGCGTATGCACCTACATCTTGTGGGACGAAACCAGCGAATGTATCATCGTCGACCCCGGCTGCGAATCGACAAGCGAACAGCAGCGACTGCAACGATTCATTACCGGCAACGCCCTGACGCCCGTGCTGGTGGTCAATACGCATGCGCACTTCGACCATGTGCTGGGCAATTTATTTGCGACTAAAACCTACGCCATCCCGAGTGCCGTCCACGAAGCCGACACCGCGTTGCTGGCGAAAACCACGCAGCAATCGGCATTATTTGGATTTCAAGTCGCGCAGCCGCCTGTAGCAACAGTATTCCTCACAGAAAACGAACCGGTACGCTTTGGCCACGCCAAATTACAAGTACTCCATACACCCGGGCACACCCCTGGAGGCATTTGCCTGTATGCGGCTTCCGACGGCTTTATTCTCTCCGGCGACACCCTGTTTGCCGGAAGCATCGGGCGCACCGACCTGCCCGGAGGACACTACGACACCCTGCTCCAAAGCATCCGCACCAAACTCATGCCCCTGCCCGACACCATCAAAGTATTACCCGGACACGGCCCCACAACCACCATCGGCGAAGAACGTCGCAACAACCCGTTTATTTAATCCATCCCGGATAGGAAGTTTTAACCATTAACCACTCATATGAGAAAAAGAAACCGTATACTATTAGCCGCAGGAATAACGGCCGTCATCCTGCTGGCATTTTTCATCCCCCGCTGGTTCAACCGGCCGGCGATTAACACCGAAACGACGGCGCCGGCAAAACCGCTTGCCGCCCCGTCGCCGGCGAACAACGTCGTACCCGTCAACGTCTACATTGCCGAACCGTCGTACATCTCGAGCGGCATCCACGCCACCGGCTCGTTAGCGCCGAGCGAAGAAGTCGAACTGACGACCGAAGTGGCAGGGAAGGTTACCAATATCTTCTTCAGTGAAGGAAGCGCCGTCAAAAAGGACGACCTGCTGATTAAAATCAACGACGAGGACTTGCAGGCGCAATTAGTGCGGGCAGAGTTTCAGGAAAAACTACTGTCCGAAAAACTGGAACGCCAGAAAATCCTCCTGACAAAAGAAGCCATTAGCCGAGAAGCCTACGACCAACTGGAAACCGACCACAACATGATTGTCGCCGACATCCGGCTACTAAAAGTACGCATCGACAAAACGGAAATCCGCGCGCCATTCGACGGCATCATCGGCTTCCGCTACGTAAGCGAAGGCAGCTACATGCAACCCGGCTCCAAAATAGCGCGGCTGGTCGATAAATCGTCGCTGATTGTAGAATTTTCTATCTCCGAAAAACACATCGCCACGCCATTCCTGTCGAAGAACGTCGTATTCCGCACGGAAGGCTTCATGCAAGACTTCCGGGCGCAGGTCTACGCCGTCGAACCACGATTGAACGAACGCACGCGCACTATCTCCCTCCGCGCCCGATACGACAACAGCCGCGGCTTACTACTACCCGGCATGTCGGCAGCCGTGACGGTCATCACCAACGAATCCGCCCATGCCCTGCAAGTGCCCTCCGAAGCCATCGTTCCCGACATCAGCGGCGTCAGCGTATGGACGGTCAGGAACGGCCGCGCCGTCGTTACCCCCATCGAAACCGGCGACCGCTCGGAACAAATGGTAGAAGTCCTTTCGGGACTCGCTGCCGGCGACACAGTCGTCGTCTCCGGCCTGATGCAGTTACGACCCAACGTACCAGTAGCAACGACTAATATTGAATAAGTAGGAATACTATACATATCCGCCATCCGGAACTAACGACACGAAATGAAAATATACCTCGATCTGCTGCAACACATCTTAGCCAACGGCATACGTAAATCCGACCGCACAGGTACAGGGACGGTCAGCGTGTTCGGATACCAGATGCGATTTCACCTGCAAGACGGATTCCCGCTGCTAACAACCAAAAAAGTACACCTGAAATCCATCATCTACGAACTATTGTGGTTCCTGCGGGGCGATACCAACGTACGCTACCTCCACGAAAATAAAGTTTCTATTTGGGACGAGTGGGCCGACGACCACGGCCATTTAGGCCCTATCTACGGATACCAGTGGCGCTCGTGGCCGACGGCCGACGGCCAGCACATCGACCAGCTGGCAGGCGTCGTGCAGGCGATACAAACCCACCCCGACTCGCGCCGGCATATTGTCAGCGCGTGGAATGTCGGCGACTTGCCCGCGATGGCCTTAGCGCCATGCCATATCCTCTTCCAGTTTTATGTTGCCGGAGGGCGGCTATCGTGCCAGCTATACCAACGCAGCGCCGATGTATTCCTGGGCCTGCCGTTCAACATTGCTTCCTACGCCCTGCTTACGTTGATGATAGCGCAAGTCTGCCGGTTGCAGCCCGGCGATTTTATCCACACCTTAGGCGACGCCCATATTTACCTCACCCACGTCGACGCGGTGGCTACCCAGCTAAGCCGCGCGTCGCGACCGTTGCCCGCCATGCAAATAAACCCCAACAAAAACACGTTGTTCGATTTCCAATACGACGATTTTACCCTGCTAAACTACAACCCTCACCCGGCTATCAAAGCGCCTGTCGCGGTATGAAGTAAGAACAAAGAACTGTTCCACCCCCGCCCTACGGGCACCGTAAATGCTTACGCCGGAAATAATCAATCAGCGGCAAGTTCCCCGTGTGGGTGCGATCCGAGTACCCCCAGTTGCAGCGGCGCATGTAGTGGATGCAACACACGAATTGCCTATACGAAAAACGGATGTGGTGATGTTACAAGTACCGGATCACGAAATGATACAAGCTGCACGGACGGGTGTAATAATTGTTGGGATGATCCGGTTAATTGCATGGAATGTCGCAAAAAAAACTTGAGTGATAGCGACTGTGTCTGCACTGTAATCTGCGGAGGAATGTGCTAGTTGTGTTAGAATGTCAATACAGCAAGAAATACTGCTTAACTTCGCCTGGTTGCACTAAAATGGCGTGATTTGTAATTTGTAATTAAATTCATATCTTTGCAGCAGGGCAAAAAGAATGAGGTTGTGAAAAGAATGGTTGTTTTATATTTTTTGATATGTTTGAGCCTCATTCGGTATAAACATTATACATAAAAGGGAAAGGGAAGCCGGGAGGTTTCCCTTTTTTTGTTTATTCTACGCAGACGGTGATTCTGTTGTTATTTACTTCTGCGAATCCGCCGTTGATGGGTAGCGTTTTTTCTGTTCCTTCGGCAATGACGCATTTGATGACGCCAGCCGTGAGCGCCGAGATAATGGGCGCGTGCGCCGGATATACGGCAAATTCGCCGGAGTATCCCGGGAAAACGGCATAGAGTAACTCGCCTTCGTATACCGTCTCTTTCGGCGATACTACGTGTATGTATATTTTTTCTACCATGGTCGATGAGAGCCGGGTTATAGTTGTTTCAATATCTTTTCGCCTTTTTCTATAGCATCTTCAATAGCGCCTACGTTGAGGAATGCTTGTTCGGGGAGGTCGTCTACTTCGCCGTCGAGGATCTTTTTGAATCCTTTGATAGTGTCTTCAATGGATACCATGACGCCCGGTACTCCCGTAAATTGGGCGGCCATGGCGAACGGCTGCGACAGGAATCGCTGTACACGCCGCGCCCTGTTGACCAGTATTTTGTCTTCGTCCGAAAGTTCTTCCATTCCCAAGATGGAGATGATGTCTTGCAGTTCTTTGTTGCGTTGCAGGATGTGGATGACGCGTTGGGCGGTATCGTAGTGGTCTTTTCCTACGATGTGGGGGTCGAGGATTCGGGAGGTGGAGTCCAGTGGGTCGACGGCCGGGAAGATGCCTAATTCTGCGATTTTTCGGTTGAGGACTGTTTTGGCGTCGAGGTGAGAGAAAGTGGTGGCCGGGGCGGGGTCGGTCAGGTCGTCGGCAGGTACGTAGACTGCTTGTACGGAGGTTATCGAGCCGCTACGTGTCGAGGTGATGCGTTCTTGCATGGCGCCCATTTCGGAGGCGAGCGTGGGCTGGTATCCGACGGCGGACGGCATTCGTCCCAGTAGCGCCGATACTTCGCTCCCGGCTTGTGTGAAGCGGAAGATGTTGTCGATAAAAAAGAGGATGTCCCGCGAGCCTGTCCCCAGATCGCGGAACGATTCGGCTACCGTCAGACCCGATAGCGCTACGGATGCGCGGGCGCCGGGCGGTTCGTTCATTTGTCCGAAGACTAGTGTGGCTTGTGAGTGGGAGAGTTCGTCGTAGTCGATTTTCGACAGGTCCCAGTGGCCTTCTTCCATGCTTTTTTTAAATGCTTCGCCGTAGCGGATGACGCCTGATTCGAGCATTTCGCGTAGCAGTTCGTTTCCTTCGCGCGTGCGTTCGCCGACGCCGGCGAAGACGGAATAGCCGTGATGCCGTTTGGCGATGTTATTGATGAGTTCCATGATGAGGACTGTTTTCCCGACGCCGGCGCCGCCAAATAGTCCGATTTTTCCGCCTTTGGAGTAGGGTTCCAGTAGGTCGACTACTTTAATTCCGGTGAATAGTATTTCTTGTGCGGTCGAGAGTTCTTCAAATTTTGGCGGTTCGCGGTGGATGGGTTGGGCGTTTGTGTTGTCGAGGGGTTTCATTCCGTCGATGGCTTCTCCTACGACGTTCATCAGGCGTCCTTTGATTTGGTCGCCTGATGGCATTTTTATGGGGGTGTAGTAAGATGTTGCTTTGAGGCCGCGCCGGAGGCCGTCGGTGGAGTCCATCGCTACGGCTCGTACGGCGTTTTCGCCGATGTGTTGTTGGATTTCGCTGATTAATGTGCGCCCGTCGTGGCGACGGATTTCTATGGCGTCGTGGATGGCGGGCAGGGTGATTGAGGTGTTTTTGTCGGCGTTATCGGCGTCAAAACTGATGTCTATTACCGGGCCTATGATTTGGGCGATGTGTCCTGTGATTTTTTTTCCGGCTGTTTGTTCGTTCATTGTATTGTTTTCTTTTTTACTGTAATTATAGTGGGGTGTTTATGAAATTGCTGCAAATATACGTATTTTTTTGTAATGCAGGGGCGGGGGTGGGGTTTTATGTTTCTTTTTGAGTGCAGGGGCGTTGCGATATTTGTGATGTGGGTGTCTCCGGGTATCAGGTGGGCGTATCCCCGGGTATCAGGTGGGCGTATCCCCGGGTATCAGGTGGGCGTATCCCCGGGTATCTGGTGGGCGTATCCCCGGGTATCGGGTGGGCGTATCCCCGGGTATCGGGTGGTGGGGTATTTTTGTGGTGGGGCGCGGGGTCGTTTTATGCGTTGTGCATTTCTCCGTGGGTGGCTGCTGTGGGGCTGCGGATGAGGCGGAGTAGTTCTTCGACGGCGTGTTCTTCTGGGATGTTTTGTTTTACCGGTGTTTTGCCTTTGTAGAGGGTGATTTTTCCGGGGCTGGCGCCGATGTATCCGTAGTCGGCGTCGGCCATTTCGCCGGGGCCGTTGACGATGCATCCCATGACGGCGATGCGTATGCCGGTGTAGGGTGTGGTGGCTGCGCGGATGGCGTTTAGTGTTTTTTCCAGGTTGAAGAGGGTGCGTCCGCAGCCGGGGCAGGCGATGTATTCGGGTTGTGTGAAGCGGAGGCGGGCGGCTTGTAGTAGGGCGTTGGTGATTTGTTTGGCTTGGTCGTCCGGGAGTTTTTTGCCGGCGATGGTGGCGGTTATTTTTAGGTCGGCGGCGTATTGGTCAATTAGTAGGGGGCCGGCTTCGCAGGCGGCGTGGAGGAGGATGTCGTCGAGGTGGTTGATTTTGTAGTGGCAGGTGAGGAGGGGTGTTTTTTTGGGTGGCGAGAGGGTGGAGTGGGGGTATAGGGGGGCGATGTGGATTAGTTTTTGGGCGATGGGTATTTCGTTTTCGGGGGGTTCGGTCAGTGATACGCGGATGGTGTCGCCGAGGCCTTCGGTTAGCAGGCTGCCGATGCCGAGGGCTGATTTTGCTCGTCCTTCTATGTGGTTGCCGGCTTCGGTAACGCCGAGGTGTAGCGGGTAGGTCATGGTTTCTTGTGTCATGTGTTTTGCCAGTAGTCGGTAGGCTTTGATCATTGTCGGTACGTTGCTGGATTTTATGGATACGACGACTTGTGGGAAGTTTTCGCGCTGGCAAATCCGTAGTAGTTCCATCGCTGATTCGACCATGCCGATGGGGGTGTTGCCGTATCGTTCGAGTATTCGCGGTGCGAGTGAGCCGTGGTTGACGCCGATGCGCAGGGCTGTTTGATGGCGCCGGCATATTTCGAGTAGTGTTGATAGGTGTTCGTCAGCCGATGCTTGCGAGCGGGCGAAGTTGCCTGGGTTGATGCGTATTTTGTCGGCTACGGTGGCGGCTTGTTGTGCTATTTTGGGGAGGAAATGTGTATCGGCAATCAGGGGGATGGTGTATCCGTCGCGTCGCAGGCGGTATTTGATTTGTGATAGCGCTTCGACTTCGCGTAGTCCTTGTGTGGTTAGCCGGACATAGTCGGCGCCGGCGTCGGCTATGTGTTTGCATTGGTCGACCGATGCGTTGATGTTTTGTGTCGGTGTGTTGCACATGGTTTGTGTCCGTATGGGCTGTGTTCCGCCCATGGGTATTCCGCCGATTGTGACTTCATGCGTTGTCCGCCGTTGGTAGATGTGGTGATGGGTCATTATAAGGCGATGAGAGCGTTTATGGCAAGTATCATTTGCGAGAATCGGTTATAGACGGTGAATTGTCCCGGTATTACGGGGGAGTGTGTGTAGCCCAGTCCGATGGCATAGTGAATGTCAAATTGGATTTCGAGTGGGTGCAATATGAGCGCCAGCCCGCCGCCGAAGCGTAGTCCGTAGTCGAAACGCCGGTCGGTCGGTTGGAATGTGTATTTTTCTTCGGAGATGATTATGGTTGTTGGTACGTATGGGTTTAATTCTGCTTGTGTGCCGTCCAGCAGGTAGGATACGTATAGTCCGGCAGCGCCTATGAGGCGGAATTTCCAAATGGATATGTGTAGATGTGTCATAAAAGGGATTTCTATGGCGCGGTAGCGGAGGATGGCTGTGCTGTCGCGTTGGTATCCGCGTGTGGTCAGGTTGATGGCGCTTTGTAGTCCCGTGCCTACGTGAGCGCCGGCGCCTTCTGGCCACAAGGGGGTGCGGCTGTAGAATTTATATATGATCCCGTAGTTGTTCCAGCTGTGGATGCTCCTGATGTCTTCATGGATAGATGTCGAGAGGGTATTGACGGCATATCCGCTTGAGAGGCCGATGAAGTGTTGTGCTGTTGTCGATGTGGCCGTCAGCGAGCAAAGTCCGATGAGTAAAATCGTTTTTGCGTTATTCATTTTTGCTTTCTTTATCGTTGGGTAACGTTGCCGGTAACATTTCGTGGTCGTCTGTATTCGGCGGCGGGGGGAATGTGGGGGCTTTCCAAATGAATAAGGCGGCGACGTCGACGTCTTGTTCTATTTCCGAGTTTTCGCGTAGTGTAAGGATGTCTTTTCCGTCGGGCAAGGTGAGGAATGCTACTTTTTCGGGTTGTTTCTTTGGTAGTACTTCGCCCGGGTCCCAGATGTTGTTACGGTTTTCGTCGTTGATGAAGCGCAAGCAGTATTCGCCGGCTGGCAAGTATTCAAATAGTATTTTCTCGGCTTTGTCTGTTTTCACTTCGCGCAGGGTACGTTCTTTTTTTGTGTCCAGCACTTGTATAATGTAGTGCGACGATACGTTGGAGAGCGTCAGTGCGATGTGGCAAAACTTGTCGGGGTTGGGCGTTGTAAATTTGTACACGAGGCTGTCGTTCGACTGGCCATAGATTTCGGTGAAGGCTTCGGGTAATATTTCTAGTTGGTAATCCGTGCCGGTTGTCCATTTTGCGTGGATAAAAAAGCGGCGTGGCGAGAGGGAATCTGGTTGCCAGGTGAACGTTTCCGGCAGGCGCGTTTTCTTTTCGGCATTCAGCTTGTGCAGGGTCAATCGGTCGGCGTCAATGTGCGTCGGCAGTGTTTCAAACGAGATGGTTACACCTGCAGTCATGCCTGTTTGCTGGTTAAAGTCGATTTTCGGTTTCCATGCCGGTGGTTTTTCCGCGTCGTTCTTTTTCTTTGTGTCGGCGGGCTCCTCTGGCTCTTTGTACATAAAACGCAGGGGGACTTCCGTCGGCGAGAGGTTGTTCAGCGAGTCTGTTTTCAGGTAGTTCAGTATGCCCCGCAAGGTGTCGGGCAGGGTGGGTGCGGTAATCCAGCAGGTGAGGGTATCGCTGAAACGGTTGCGCTCGATCACGTAGCCGGTCGAGTCGATACCGTTCAGGGAAAGCGATAAAATCACAGGATGCCGCTGGTTGAATACTAAATTGAATTGTCGTTTGCCGGTTTGCGGGTACTCGCTCAGGAACTGTTTTCCGACGATTTCCTTTGCCGCCAGCAATAACCTTTCGACAGGCCGTTGGAGCAGGGCTGCCGTATCGGTTGCGTCGGTAATCGTCGGCAGTGCGGCCACCGTTACCGCTGGCATGAAGGCCGAATCGAGGAAGGCGATTCGCTCGCCCGGGTCGTAGCGGTAATTGCTGTTTTTGTCTTCGATGGCATACATCCGGTAAAGGCGCGGCGCGATGTGTTGGATGGAAAAGTAACCCCATCCGTCGGTACGTGCAACGGCGACGGGGAGGGCGGTATACACGGCTGAATCTGTCAGGGTCTCGTGTAACAGGACGGTGGCGCCTTCGAGGGTTTCCATCGTGTAGGCATCGCGCAGTACACCGGTAAAAGCCATGGAGTCGATGATGTCGCCGGTCGAAAACACAAAGCGGAACGGCGGGTAGAGGTTTCCTTCGTTGTTATCGGCCAGGGAGCCGCCGAAATCAACGGTATACGTTCGGTCGGCGCGCAGGGTGTCGTCCTGAAAAATGACCTGAATATTTTTCCCCCGCCGCTGCACTACCGGACGCTGCAACGATGGCGGCGACACTACAACATTTTTTGCTACGTCTTTCAGGGCAATGTACTCGTCGAAGGTCAGCACGATTTTCTTTCCGTCGAAGCGGACAGCGCCCTGCGCCGGTGTTGTTTTAAGCAGTACCGGCGGGATGGTGTCTTTTAATCCTCCCGAAGGGCCTGTCTGCGTGCTGGCGCATCGTCCGAACGAGGCGACCAGCAACGCCAGCGCGAAGGCGTGAAGTGTGAACGTAAAGCATGAACGTGAGGCGTGAGGCATCATGCGTGAGGGGTGAGGGGTAATTCCTAATTCTTAATTCTTATTTCATACGGCAGGCGCGCATACACGTCCGATTCCTTCACTTCGTTATATAGGTGTTCCAGGGCGCTGATTTCGTCCGGCAGCGGTGTTTCTATTGACATTCCGCCTTTCATCAGCGACCGGAGGAGTTGCTCGAACGGGTTGCTGACGGTAGGATATTCTACGGTTCGGTAGAACCCCAGTTCGGCCAGTTCGGCCAGTTCGGCAGCAGCGGCAATGGCTTCGGTAAGACCGCCCAACTCGTCGGCCAGTCCTAACCGGACGGCGTCAATACCGCTCCATATACGGCCTTGCCCCAGCTCGTCCACCTGTTCGCGCGACAACTCGCGCGACTCCGCTACCTTCTCCACAAACTGTGAATAAAAGAATTCTATCGACTCTTGCATTGCATCCCGTTCGCGGGTGGTCAGCGAGCGCGTAACACTTGGGTAGTCGGCCGACGTATTGCTTCTGACCACTTCCGTCGTAATCCCCAAATGATGATTCAATGTTTTCTGGAAGTTGGGCACCAGCCCGAACACGCCTATCGACCCGGTCAGAGATACGGGATTGACAATAATCTTATCGGACGGCATGGAAATCCAGTACCCTCCCGATGCGGCGTAGTTGCTCATCGACACAACCACCGGCTTCTTGGCTTGCAGCAATGACAACTCGCGGGCGATGATTTCGGACGCCTGCGCGCTCCCGCCGGGCGAATTGACTCGAAACACTACGGCCTTTACCATATTGTCGTGCCGGATTTGCCGCAGGATATTGGCATAGTTCCACGCGGTGATGTTCTTTTCGCTTTTCCCCATCGTAATATCGCCGTCGGCATAGACCACCGCGATTTTGTCGCGCCCGATAGCCTGCTTATACGATGAAAAACCATAGTCGGCGACGTCGACCATCTGCAATTTCCCGTCGGACGCAATGCCGGTCAACTCGCACAGTGCATCCAGCAGTCCGTCTTTATACATCAATCCGTCGACCAGGCCGTTGTCCAGCGATTGCTGAGCCGACTCCAGCCCCAAGGTATTCATCAGCCGCTGCAACTGCGCAGGTTCGATTTGCCGCGCGACGGCGATCTGTTCGGTTATGTGTCCCCATACGGTATTGATGAACGTCAGGTACTGCTCGCGGTTTTCAGCGCTCATCCGGTCGGCAGTAAACGGTTCTACCGCGCTTTTGAACTTGCCGTGTCGAAGCACCTGCATCTCTATTTTCAATCTATCAAGCAGCCCTTTGTAGAACATAATTTCGGCGCTCATACCGTTCAGCGAGGCACTGCCGAAGGGGTTCAGGTAAATTTTGTCGGCCACCGTCGCCAGATAGTATGCCTGTTGCGAATAATTATCGCCATAGGCAATGACCGGCTTACCCGACTCCTTGAAGCGCTCCAGCGCATTACGGATTTCTTCTATATGGGCAAGGCCGGCAGAAAGGACGCTTAGATCCAAATAAATTAGTTTAATATTCGGGTCGTCGGCCGCATGGTCGATGGCTTTCAGAATATCGTTCAATCCGATGCTGTGGACAACCGATACCGCCGTCAGGCTCGTGGAGATGTCGCTTTGCGTACGTTCCCTAACCGGCTCGTCGAGCATGATACGGAGGATGGAATTAGGTTTCACTTTCACCATTTCGCTTGTAGCAGTGATCGACGAAATCGAACTGCTTACGATGCCTATCAGCATAAACAGGAGAAAAAGCCCCAGTATACTTGCGACTAACACGCCGACAAACGAGGCCAGTACCATTTTAAAGAAACTTTTCATGTCTGAGTATTGATTGCGCCCTCTGCGGGCATTTGTTTATATATTATTTTTAAAGAACACCGCTATTCGCGGATAGCTTTAATTCCGGGCAATTCGATGCCTTCGATATACTCGAGCAGCGCGCCGCCGCCGGTCGATACGTAAGAGACCTTATCGGCAAAGCCCATTTGATTGACGGCCGCCACACTGTCGCCGCCGCCGACCAGCGAATAAGCGCCCTGTGTGGTAGCATCGGCGATCAGTTGCGCCACGGCCTGTGTACCTGCCGCAAAAGGCGTTACTTCAAACATGCCGACAGGGCCGTTCCACAAAATGGTTTTCGATTGCAGGATGACGTCCTTCCAGTCCTCGACGGCCGACGCCGTATCAAGGCCTTCCCACCCGTCGGGAATGTTGTCGATGGGGCACACCTGCGTAGACGCATCGGCCGACGCCGCTTCGGCAATCCGTACTTTCTTCGGCAGATAAATAGTTACGCCGAGTTCCTGCGCTTCTTTGAGGATGTCCAGCGCCAACACCTGCTGGTCGTCTTCACAAATAGATTTCCCGATATGTCCGCCTTGCGCCTTCACAAACGTAAAACTCATGCCGCCGCCGATAATCAAATTGTTTACACGCTGCAACAATTGCTTGATGATAGTGATTTTTGTTGATACCTTTGACCCGCCCAAAATAGCCGTAAACGGACGTTCGGGGTTTTCAAGCACCTTGTCGACGGCCATTATTTCGCCGTTCATTACATAACCAAACAGTTTGTCGTTCGGAAAACAGGCGGCTATCAGCGCGGTGGAGGCATGGGCGCGATGCGCTGTGCCGAAGGCGTCGTTAATATAGCAATCGCCGTAGGACGCCAATTGTTTCACAAATGCTTTCTGCTTTTCTTTGACGGCAGCTTTGGCGGCTTTCTTCTGCTCGTCGGTCGGTGATTCGGGCAAATTGCGCGGTTTGCCTTCCTCTTCTTCGTAGAAACGCAGGTTTTCCAGTAGCAACACCTCGCCGGGTTGCAGATTCTTCGACCGCTCAACGGCCTCGACGCCCATACAGTCGGGTGCAAATTGCACGGGAGTGCCTAATTTCTTTGCCAAATCGGGGACAAGATGCTTCAGTGATAACTTTTCGCTTGGCCCCTTTGGGCGCCCTAAATGCGACATGATAACCAGCGACCCACCACCGTGTAATACTTTTTTCAATGTTGGAATAGCCGCCCGAATACGGGTATCGTCGGTGATTTCGGCTGATTCGTTCATCGGAACGTTAAAATCCACGCGCACCAACGCGCGTTTTCCTTTGAAGTTGTAGGTGTCAATTGTTTGCATATAATTATTGTATTAGTGAATATAAAAGTGAGGAACAAAGGTACGATTTTTTTTTGAAGGAGTTAGAGAAGATAGGGGAGGGTGCAACGTTCAACTAAAAAAACGCACCTGAAATAGAACCCGCCTATTGAGAGATTTCTCTATCTTCCCGGCGTTTTCCGGCGTACATGGGCATTGATTTTATTGCCGCTGGTTTTAATCTGTACAGGGGAAATAGCAGGAGACGCGGTTCGTGTTATTGACATGGTTGCCCGTCGAGCACCCCCCAACGTAGAGTTGCCGCCAGCTTTATTGCCGTCAACTTTAGCTGACAGTCTTCAGGGTGGTTATTGATATATCTCGTGTCGGGGAATGGAGCGGCGAGAGTTGTAGTAACCTGAGTTCGACGTAAAAAAGGCAAAAAAAAATTTGGTAAGTTGGCTAATATTTCTTATTTTTGTATCTGATAATCAACATTATAAATAGAAATTATGGCACAACTTACCACCGACAAAATTACTGAAATTTATTGTATTGCAGACGATTTTTGCAAGGAATTTTCAAAAGAGATCAAAAAATAC
>JAITKF010000072.1 GCA_031278545.1 Prevotellaceae bacterium | reverse complement strand
TATCTTGCAAATATAAGAATAATCAGGTTTGGATGTTTTTTCGATAGCGCTGCGCTCGCTCGAAGAACCGATGATTTTTATCCGTTTGTGTGTAAGTGGGGGTTTTATGCTATCTTTGTACCGATTTTCAGTGAGGTTAGTTGAGTACCCTTTTGTATCCATATTGTAATTATTTTGTTGATAATCACAAAGATACAAAATATATCTCAACAAACAAACTGATTTTCAGTTGCTTATTGATATTTCGTGAAAAAATTTAAACAGCTTCTAAATAAATAACAAATATGAAAAAGAAAATTATAAGCGGAATTACTATGATAGCAATCGCAGTAATAACTGTAATAACAATGACATCTCTTAGTGCTGAACAATTTTGCACACAGGGATCTACCGGTATTTGTGTGCCAACTGTTCAGCCCCCAGCGTTTTCATGTGGCTGGACAATGTCGTCTGATAAAGATTGTGGTGGGGTATGTCAACAAGATCTTAAGGATTTGTCATCACACGACCAATATGTCATTTAACGACTCAGTTATAATTATAATTATTAAAGGACTGTCTTTATTCACTTCATAGTATGAGGGCAGTTTTTTTATTAATACATACATAAATATGAAAAAATATTTTTTTTACACTATTTTTTGTCTTTGTATCTCCTGTCAGGCAAGTTCTGTAATCAATGAAGAAAGAGATCAATATCCCAACAGGTGTTCATTAGCTTCTAACGGTATCAAAGAATTCCCATTGGATGATGAGACTTCATACATTGCTTTATATCAGCAATTAATTTATACGGATACTATAACTTATTTCAGTTTTCTTAACACCCATAATAATTCTATTTACTTTTATGATTTTCATACTTCCGAATTTAAACGACGGATATCATACCAAAGAGAAGGAAACCATGGGGTAGGTAACATACAGGGGTATCATTATGTCAATGAAGACAGTATTTTTGTCTATGCCTATTGGACGCAGTTATTGTTTTTAACCGACTCGAAAGCAGAAGTAATAGACAAATGGAAATTATATGATGAAACAACCGAAAAAGTGGAAATAGGACATAGAATTATATACCCTGTTCCTTATCTTCAAACATCAACGCCATTACAACATATTGGAAATAAGCTCACTATGACAGGATTTATTATAGGGGAATATTCCGATGAAACACCTGAAAACAGGCCAACGGGCATACTGTTTAATCTAAACGATTATACCATTGAGCATGTGGTTAATTATCCGGAACAATATTCCAAATATAATTGGGCTGGAGGATTTACCTATAGGCAACCTTATTATACCTTAAACGATAGCTCTATGGCCATCAGCTTTTCAGCAGACCATTATATTACAGAATATTCCTTGCATACGGGCATTCAAAAACGGCATTACGCCGGCAGCAGGGAAATAAAAGAAATTAAACCATTGCAGGCTCCCAAAGGGCCTCGTATAGATCCGGAAGAGGAAATGACATGGTACGTGTATAATTCCTCTTATTTTAGCATATGTTATGATAAATACAAAAAATTATATTATAGATTAGCCCACTTGCCTTTAATTGGGGATTATAAATTAGGCGACAAGTTTCGTAAACCAACTGTAGTTATTGTTTTAGATGCCGATTTTAAGTATGTTGGCGAAGTCAGGCTGCCTGATAATCTATACTTCGAAATAGCAACTAATTGCTTCGTTACAGAAGATGGATTTTATATACAGGTAACTACGGATGATGAAAATAAAATGACATTTTACTGCTGTAATTTTTTAATTGATGAAAAATAAAATTATAATAGCTATTGCTTGTCTGTTGGCTTTTTATACTATGGGTTGCAAGCCGGATTACTTTGCGGCAATGGCAGCAAAAATAGAAGAACAGGTGGGCGAAGCGTTAAATAATTATGATAATGTGGTAATCGTTCCGGGAAGCAGTTGCAGTAGTTGTATTTCAGAAGCTGAAACATTTTTTGTAAAAAACATAGAAAACGATCGTATAAAATTTGTTCTAACCCAAATAGCCTCCCGTAAAGAAATGGCTATCCGCTTGGGAAAAGAAAATATAGGAAAAGAAAATGTATTGATTGATGAAAAGAAGGTGTTTTATTTGTTGGGTTACCATGATAAAATCTATCCGGTTGTGGCATTTGTAGATAATGGAAAGGTGGTACATGTACAGTTACTCAGTAATTTTAATCCACAATAATAAAAGAATTATTTTTCGTAGCTTTACATCTACTTTCTTTCTAAAAGCTAAAAGTGCCTCTTTGTACTTCCAAATTTCGAATTTGATGTTCTGAACACCGAGCTTGTACTTCCGAGCTTCGAATTTGATGTTAAAAGCATCAAGTTTGATGCTCGGAACTTCGAGTTTGATACTAAAAGAGCCGTTTCTAATGTGTCGAACATCAATATGATGTAATAAAATATGAAATTCCCAAATGAAACGTTATATTTAATTTTTTTTGTAGCTTTACATCCCTTTTCTTTCTAAAAGTTTATGAAAAAAATATCATCCTTTTCCATTATTTTAGCGTTTGTATGCCTGACGCTCGTAGGGGTTGCTTTAGTGCCGCTGCTGACGATGAAACTGGCGCCCGACCGCACGCTGCCGCAAATTGCCGTGCGTTTTCAAATGCCCGGCAGTGCACCGCGCGTGGTGGAAGTGGAAGTTACCTCGAAATTATAGGCCATGCTCAGCCGCATTAAAGGCATCAACAACATTACTTCTTCTTCAGGCGTGGGCAGCGGGTCCGTTTCTATTGAGTTCGACAAGCATGTAAATATCGACATGGCGCGGTTTGAAGTGTCTGCCATCATCCGGCAGGCGTGGCCTCATCTGCCGCCGGGCGTGGGTTACCCTTCTATTTCCGTGAGCCGCTCCGACGATAATGCCGCCCGTCCTTTTCTTACCTACACGGTGAATGCGCCCGCAACGCCCGTCATCATACAACAATTTGCCGAGAACAGCCTCAGACCGAAACTGGCGCAAATTGCCGGCGTCAATCGGATTGACGTAACCGGCGCCATGCCTGTGGAGTGGCGGTTGGAATACGACTACAAGCAATTGGAATCATTGGGCGTCACCATAGCGGATATACAGGACGCCATTACCTATACCCGACGGGCGAAGTCGGCCTCCTGCCCCGAAGCGATCGCCTCGGGGAGTTACGTCTTAACGGTTCTAGCCGACCCGACGGTAGCGGTAAAGGAAGCGACAACCATTTGCTATAACACCGTCCCCACAGCCATGACCGCCACCCCCACCGGCGGCGCCGGCACGATGGTGAGCTGCCAGTGGTACAGCGGCGCCTCCTCAGCGGCAGCTACTACGAATATCACCGGAGCAACCGCCTCAGTCTACTCCCCCTCTTCGCTGACCACCACGACGTACTACCGCGCAAAAGTGTCGCAGAGCGCTCACGGCTGCTCGTCGACGTCGACAGCCGTAACGAAGACGGTCTACAAGTCATTTAACTCCGGCTCTATTACCCACGCTTCCGGCACTGTGACGGTGTCAAACACCGACCCCGGCATTACTATAACTAGTCTTGTCGACGCCTCTGGCGGCGATGAAAATATAACTTACCAGTGGCGGCGTACCACTACCAGCAGCACCACCAGCACCACGCTGACCGGCAGCACGGCGACTTATTCTATCGGTAACGACCCTTCCAACTATTCCAGTCTCGGTACTTACACTATAATGCGGTATGCCCATGACGGTACCTGTCGTACGAGTTGGGTTCCTTCCGGCGGTATATATACGTTAAAAGTTATTATGGGTGCTCTCAACCCTGATAAGAACTACACATATTATCCCCAAATATGGAAATATCCGGTAGAGATAGCCGCTTGTGACGACAGCTTCACAGTAGCACGGAACCGCATTGTCGTAGTTATACCTACTAATAATGTAAAGTATTTTTATTACAATTGGCCGTATGTGGATGCAAATAAGGCTAGCATGTGTATATTCCCTTGGCGCGTGCCGACATACTCCGATTTTAATACACTTCTTAACTGTGCTTCAGTTTCACCTACTATATTGAATAATGATTGGAGGATGCCCGGCTACGCTAACAGTAGTTCCATGGACAATGTGGGTACGAGCGGCATCTATTGGTCTTCTACGGAGTACGATAGCTCCCCGTGCGTACTACTTGTACCACAGTAGTTCCTCCGAGAGCGTGAGCCAACCCACCTACAAAAGCATGGGTGCTGTGGTGCGTTGCGTCCGCGATGCGCAGTAAGTTGCTCAACGATCCGCGTACGGCCATATTCGATAAGATATTGACCGGGCAGTGAAAAGGTCTTTAACCGGGCAGTGAGAAGGTCTCTCACCTAGCGGTCAATATCTTATCGAATATGGCCGTAGGTGGATTCAGCTCCTTCCTGTCGATCCGAATCCGCCGCTGCCGCGTGTGCTGTCGGAGAGGTTGGCGACGGATTGCCAGATGATTTGTTCGTGGCGGGCGATGATCATTTGCGCGATGCGTTCGCCGGGTTGGAGGGTGAAGGGGGTGTGGGAGAGGTTGACGAGGATGATTTTAATTTCACCGCGATAGTCTGCGTCAATTGTGCCGGGAGTGTTGAGGATGGTCACGCCGTGTTTGGCGGCCAGTCCGCTACGCGGGCGTATTTGGGCTTCGTAGCCGGCAGGCAGTTCGATGAATAATCCCGTCGGTACCAGCTCGCGTTGCAGCGGGGCGAGGGTAAGCGGTTCGGCAATGTTTGCCCGTAAATCCATGCCGGCAGAGTGTGGCGTAGCGTATTGTGGCAGGGCAAATGGGGAGTGATTGACGATTTTTATTGGCAGCATGATGGTTAGTGGTTAATGTGATGAATGGGCGCTGTTTTATGTTTGTTTATTTGTTCATTCTTCTTTTTATTTTTTCCTGTCGTAACCAGAATAGCGTATAGGCTGCGAGCATCATTGCGCCGGCTGTCCATTTCCACCACAGGTTGGGGTACGGGATGGCGCAGCTCAGCAGGTAGAGGGCTACGCCGAGGACGATGTAGGTGATGATCTTCGGCCATGCGTAGGGTATCGGGTAGTATTTGTTTCCCAGCCATGCGCAGAGGACGACCATGGCGAAGTAGCTTGCCAGATGTCCCCATGCGGCGGCGTGGTAGCCGTAGCGCGGCATGTAAAGCAGGTCGACCAGCAGCGTTACGGCCAGCCCGACGGTGGTGATGTAGACGGCCATGTTCGTTTTGCCCGACAGTTTGTACCACATCGAGAGGTTGAATAACATTCCCAGCAGGAGGTAGGCGCCCAGCATGACCGGCAGGATGCTTACGCCGGCGCGGAAGTCCTTGCCGAGTAGGAGCGCAATGGCGTCGGCGTAGAATAATACGCCCATGAAGATGAGCATGCAGAAGGCGACGAAGTGGTTCATTACGCCGGCGTAGAGTGTGGGGGCGTTTTTGTCTTTCGCGCCGGCGAAGAAGAAGGGTTCGGCAGCGTAGCGAAACATTTGTACGAAGAGGGTCATGATGACCGCCAGTTTGACGCCTGCCTGAAACACGCCTAATTCGGCTTGCCAATCAAGGTTTTTGGGCAGAAGGTAACGGAATAGCAGCCGGTCGATAAAGTCGTTGGCAATGCCGGGCAGTCCGGCAATCATCAGCGGAAGCGAATACCGCATCATCGGTCGCCACAGGGGGAGATCGATGCCGAAGCGTGTTCGCGCAAGCGTTGGTATGAAGAGGCACAAGGCGACAATGCAGCTGAGGAATATCGCTATGATGATGTAACTGAAGTCGGGCGTTGCGGGAATGAATGACAGCCACGCCGAGTCGGGATGAACGGCAAAGTAGGCCGGCGCGCCGAAAAATAGCAGGATGTTAAAGGCCATTTCGCTCCCGATTTTAATCGTTTTCAATATGGCAAACCGCATGGCGCGACGTTCGAAGCGCAGTTTAGCGAAGAGGATTGCCGTGAAGCAGTCGGAGGCCAGAATGCCGGCGGCGTAGGTTATGCAATGGGCGTGGGCGTCGTAGCCGAATGTGCCGGCAATTTCTTGCGAGTATAGCGTTACGAGCGTAAAAAAGCCCAGCGAGAGCAGGCCGACGGTGGTCAGCGCGTTGGCGAAGACTCGGGCAGGCCGGTCGTGTGTGTTGGCAAAGCGGAAACAGCCGGTCTCCAACCCGAGCGTCAACACCACCTGTAAGATGGCGATATAGGCCAGAAACTCCGTTGCCACGCCGTAGCTTGCTTGCGACAGGATGCGCGTGTAGAGGGGTACGAAAAAGAAGTTGACAATGCGGGCGACAACGGAGCTCATGCCGTAGATAGCCGTTTCGCCAGCCAGTCGCTTTAAGGGATTCATCGGCGTTAGATATTCACGTTAAACCAGACGTTCAGCAGCAGGTCTTCTGTCGGGAATGCGGATGTGTGCAACAGGGGTTTTGCAAATCGGATGCCAGTCGTTATCGGCAGTCCGAAACGGAAAAGATGGTAATCGATGGCTAAGTCGACGCCTACCGAATAGAGGTTTCGCGCCTGCGAAGTCATCTCCGTGATACGCCAGCGAGCGATATTCACACGTTGCGACACAGGGAGCGTAACGCGGGCGTAATCGCTGAAAAGCGTCATCCGAACCCGCTTGAAATAGGCTAACCATCCGATATTCACATCGGGATAGCATACAGGGAATGTGTAGTCGAACGTGGCATTGACCAGTTCGAGGGAGGAGAAGGTAATATATCCGCGGGGGAATCGCAGGGGGATAAATGTACCGTAGCGCAGTTCTGTATTGGAACCCCGTCGCTGGTATCCGGCCGAGAGCAGCAATCCGTGATTGGCAAATGGCCCCGGCACATAGCCCGACGCCTGTGCCGACAGTACCGGATAGAGATTGGCGTTGAACACCGGAAACGAATATTGCACCCGGAAGGCATAGCCCCACCGCGGGTAAATGTCGCGGGTAGCCAATGCCAGCTGCCGCGAAACGGTCAACGACAGCGACAGCGATTGCTGGTATTGGAACTGCTGTTCCGACATGGCCATATAGCGGTCGTTGGCAAACTGATATTGCACGAGCGGCGTTATACTGGTGCGCCATCCGCCCTGCGCCAGCGTCCAGGGAATGTACAGCCGCAACGACGCATTGACCAGCGGCTGCGACGACGACGCATAGCCTAAGGACAGCCGCTGTACGCCTGCCGCCGTGTCTGTCTCCGTTATATAGCCGCTCTGCGTCCGGTAGCGCTCGTTCACATCCAGCGAAAAGTCCACGACTGGATACCATCCGCGATACAAGAAATAGAGATGCCCCGAATGGAATCCGTTGGCATAGCGGTATCCGAGCCGCGAGGTGAGCGTGCCGAGCGTATTTTGCGAAAGCAGCGTAGCGCCCACGCCGATGTATTGCAGCAGGTTGTTGTCCAACGACGCCGACCGCAATTCGTCGGGGTTGTAGTAGAACGGCGCCCAACTGTGGATGCGAAACAGGTGCGGGAGGCCATAGTAGCGGCGGCTACTATACCCGGGCATCGCCGGAATCGTCAGTGTGTCGATATTGAATCCTGCCTGCGCCGCCACCGCCTCGGCCGGCTCGAAACGCGCGGGCGTATCGAAGGACATTTCGTCCCATGTCGTTTCGTCGAGCGGCAGCGTGGCTACGGTATAGCCTGCCGGCGTATAGTTGGCAAACCACAGGCGCTTTTTGTCGGTCGACGTCGTCGGGTCGAAAGCGCCGAAGCGGACGTCGGTTACCCGGAATACTTTTCGCGTCAGCGTATCCAGCGCATATATATTATTTGTACCGTTATGGCCGCTGCTAAACAGCAGGTAGTTTTTATATTTCGACAGGCGATTGATGTTGGCGTCGCTCGGCGGCAAGAGTTGTTCCCATGTTTGCCGCGCAAGGTCGAACCGCTGAATGCCCAGCCCCTCGTCGGACAACAGGACGCAGTAGATCTTCGTGCCGTCGGGCGACCACGTCAATATTTTGGGCACATAACCTGACGGCACGGCAAAGCGTTGCTCCGGCGTATAATCATGCTGGTTGAGGAGGGTCAGGAAATGCTCGCCCCGGGCATTGTTTTCTATCACCACTATCCAGTTATTGGCGGACGAGGCGGCGGGTGCAAAGTAGCGTGTGCGACGTGTCAGCGTTTCCAGTTTCTTTGTTTTTAAATGATACGATTGCAGCACGGAAAACGATACCTGCTCCCAACGTTCGTGCGGCACGGTCGCCGTCCAAAACAGCCGGTCGCCCACGCGTTTGAGCGAACTGTTGATAGCGCCCGGATAGCAGAGGTGGGTTTCATTGCCGTCGATGTCGACCGTAACGAGTTGCCGCGGTTGGGCGAGGTCGGTGCGTATGGCGGCGACGGTGTGCGTATCAATAGCTACCATCAAGCGATACGAGCGGTAGGTTTCGTTTTCGGGAATAAGGAGTTCCCGGATATTCGGGTCGGGTGTTTTGGCCGAATCGTCCTGCGCCCATTGCCGGTGGAGGTCGTCAAACGACTGAACGAATAACTCCCGGTCGGTAAACCCGCCGTATTTCTTCAGTGCGCGCGACCCCGGCGGTATGTGCAGCGGATGATGCGTAATATAGTCGAGCATATCGCCGAAGATGAAATACCCCGCTTGCCTGTAAGCATACGATGTAAGCGCATAGCCCAGCTGGTATTCATTTGGGATGGCGTATTTATAAGAACCGCTCAGCCACGTATCCCACGAAAACCGGCGGCCGGAGAGGGCATAGGCTTTCATCGGCATCAGGAACTCCGGCTGCCGCCCGCGACCGGTGTTCGACATCGCTGTTTCGGACACCACCGCATCGCCTTCGAGGAACCAGCCGTAGAGGTAAATCCCCGACCCGATGCCCGCCGACTGTTCGCCGATAAGGTACGACAGGAAGCGGAATACGCCGGTATTTAACTTGGTCATTTGCGCCACATGCCGCGTTTCGTGCACGACCAATTGTTTATCCCACATCTGCGCATAGCCCGACATAGAGGGCGATGTAATCAGTTCCATGCGTTTCGGCGCCCATACGACCAGCCCGTTACTGTTCAGGTTATACGGATGCAACACCACCGGCAGGCGCGACAGGTCGGTGCGCAAAGGCGCTGCTACGTACTGGTACGACCGGTCGAACAGCCATGCGTAGCGTTGCGCCAGCGAGTCGATTTCCTGCGGATAAATCAGTGTAAACTTATCGGTACGGATTTGCCGCCATTTCACTCCCGACGGCTCTGTGCCGGTATTGTAAAACTGCGCCCGGGCGGGAAAAGCGAATAGCAGGCAGCAGGCAGCAGGTAGCAGGCATTTTTTCAGGATGGAGTATAGTGGACACAGGATAGCGAATGGCGAACACCGTTTCTCGTTCGCCATTCGCTGGTTTTCGTTTATTACGTACTTCTTTTTATTACTCATTATACTCTCCCTGTCAAGTGCTACCCGGCGCCATTACACTGTCATGATTTCTTTTTCCTTTTTAGCAAACAGTTCATCGACCTTTTTACTAAAGGCGTCGGTTTGCTTTTGCAATTCAATTTCCGTATCTTTGGCGACGTCTTCGGGCAGACCGTCCTTTTGTAGTTTCTTGACGTGTTCTACGGCGTCGCGGCGGGTGTTTCGGAGGCTGATGCGGGTATTTTCGCATTCGTTCTTCGTTTGTTTCACTAAGTTTTTGCGACGTTCTTCGGTGAGCGCCGGCACGTTGATACGGATTTGCTCCCCGTTGTTCTGCGGATTAAAACCGAGATTGGCTGCGAGAATTGCTTTCTCTATCGGGGCAATCATACTTTTCTCCCAGGGTTGCACTATGAGCGTTCGCGCATCGGGCGACGAAATGTTCGACACCTGCGACAAGGGCACCTGCGAACCGTAATAGTCCACCATCACCGGATTCAACAATACCGGATTGGCTTTGCCTGCGCGGATTGACAGCAGCTCGTTATCCAGATGGTCAATCGCTTTTTGCATGCGGTCTTTCGCCGCCGTTACTATTTCTTTTGCTTTTACAATTTCCATGATATTTGATTTTAGCTATTGGTTTTGGATTTTGAATATTTTATATTTGGGTACTACCTGTTACAACTGCCTGCTGCAATCAGCGTACCCACAGGATCGCCCTGCACCACCCGCAACAGGTTTCCTTCGGCGTTCATATCAAATACGACGACCGGCAAGCGGTTTTCGTGGCAGAGCGTAAAAGCCGTAAGATCCATAATGCGCAGGTTCTTTGCATAGGCTTCGTCGAAGGTGAGGGAGGCGTATTTCTGCGCGGCGGGGTCTTTTTCGGGGTCGGCGGTATAGACGCCATCGACCCGCGTACCCTTCAAGAGGATATCGGCTTCGGTTTCGACGGCACGGAGGGCAGCGCCGGTGTCGGTCGTAAAAAATGGATTGCCTGTGCCGCCGGCCATAATCACCACCATACCGCGCTCCATACAAGCAATGGCTTTTTCTTTTGCATACCGTTCGCCGACAGGCTCCATACCGATAGCGGTCAATACTGCCGCAGGTACGCCAACGCTTTGCAGGGCGCTTTGCAGGGCCAGGCTGTTAATCACCGTTGCCAGCATCCCCATCTGGTCGCCTCTCACGCGGTCGAAGCCTTTATTGACGCCGCTCAGCCCACGAAAAATATTTCCGCCGCCAATTACAATACCGACTTGCACGCCGGCAGCGGCCACCGCCTTAATTTCCGATGCGTAACGCAGCAACACATCCGTACTGATCCCGTAGCTATCGTCGCCCATCAGACTCTCGCCGCTTAATTTTAATAATATACGTTGATAAGAAGTCATGCGTGTTTTAATTTGCAGGCAAAAATACAAAAAATAGTTGGAAGTGTAAAGTGCAAGCCACAAAGGTCGCTATACGGTAGATTCAAGTAGCAAATGCAACCGGATTATGCCACGCGGATGTAAAAAACATACCGAAAGCAGGATATTGATTAAACCTTTCTTTTTCCCAAAACCTCCTCCTTAGTAATCGGACAGTCCCCATTCTTCTTGTTCCTTTATTCATTCTTTTAACATAAGGGAACAAGGGCGAGAGAGGCGCTGCCGGCGAGAGGCGTCAGGAAGGTTCAATTTAACGAAAGCCGGGTCGCTATTTTCATACCCGCAGGCCGGCGACCTGCAAGTGTCGCCGGCGCATTGCTTATACGAAGAAGCAGTTAGGCATCACTGCACACATCGGACATAAAATGGATTGTGTGAAAACACACCATACAACCTTCCGGCTGTATACGGTTGGCATCTGTTACAAGAACAAGTGGTGCAATTTGTTGTAAAAGTGGTTAACCCTACATAATTGGTGCCGGTGGTAGTACAATTACAATCCGGTGTGGCCTGTGCAGTCGTTTGACTGCTCCAGTACCAGATTCCGTTTCCGGTCGTAAGTCTCCCCTGCTGATAGGCGCATTTTAACTGCGCTGCCGTAGGTAATCTCCAACCCGATGGACATCTGCTGGCAGCGTTGGCAAATGTAGCTGTCCCTGAATTTGCACACTGTATTCTATAAGTAGTGCCATTGCAAGTAAATGTAGGGTTTGTGAGAGCCGTTATGGTACGTCTGGCGGTGGCGGTACATCCGGCGGCATTTCTCACCGTTAAGGTTACTGTTGAGTTGCCGCTGGAAGGCATAGTAAGGGTAACAGAGGAAGCTGTACTGGTCGGGTTGCCGGTTCCTGATGTACTGAAATAGTAATAACAGCCGGAACAAGTGTTAGCAGCCACTACAAAACTGGCGCCTGCGCAAGCATTGGCAGCGCTGGTGGTGGCAAAAGACGCCGTTGGTGAAGCGCTAACTGTTACTAATGCACTGTTCGAAGTAGCTGTCCCGCAAGTGGCGCCGGTGGCTATCCGGCGGTAATACGTATTCGTCGTCAAGGCCGGAGTGGTATAGGCTACGCCCGTAT
>JAITKF010000058.1 GCA_031278545.1 Prevotellaceae bacterium | reverse complement strand
TTCTCGTCGACGTACCCGCTCCGTCTTCGCAATGCCTCTTCAACGGCGGCTTTAAAATCAGACTGGTCTGGTACGACGATTTTAATTTCATACTCTTTAGCCACTGATTTTAAAAGGTTTTCCCATTCGTCTAACCGTTCGTTAATCGGTCTGGCTTCCGGATATTCCCGCTCGGCCCGGCAACGGCATTTCTGCTGATTCCAAAACCGGACTTTCACCACTACGCCTACCGCTACCGGATATTGTTTCCCGGAAAACGAAACAACCACACGGACAGCGCTTTTTTGCTTATCTTTGTGGCGGACAAAAAACTTAACTGTAGCCATAATTGAAGGCAATAAATAAGGTAATAAAAAAATAAAAAACTATCTTTGTTCTCTGAAAAACAAATCAACCAATCAACAACTAAATATATCTAGCGCCATGAACTATCCTTCCAATATTGAGCAAAAGCTGGCATTCGACCGCATCCGCGAATGGGCGGCGGCGTATTGCGCGACCGATGCGGGGCGGCAGAAAATGGCGGAGGCGACATTCTCAGCATCGTTCGACGAGACGCTGTGGCGACTGTCCCTGACTGACGAGTTGCGTACCTGCTTGCTAATGGAAAATGCTTTTCCGCATGAGGGCTATGTGGATGCCACGCCATTCTTAAAAAAACTCCGTATCGAGGGATTGTATCTGGAAGCTGCCGAGCTGCTGACGCTGAAGCAGGCGCTGGAGACCGTCCATGATATTGTCCGCTTTTTCGGAAAAACGAAAGAGGGGAAATATTCGTCGCTGAAAAAGCTATTGGCGCCGGTGGTTGTTTATCCGGCCGTGTTGCAGCGTATGGATGCGATTATTAACAAACACGGAGCAATTAAGGATAATGCTTCGCCCGAACTGTTGAGCGTGCGACGAGCGATGGCCGACAAGCAGGGGCAGGTAACACGCCGGATGCAAACGATTCTAAAAACCGCACAGGCTGAGGGATTGGCCGATGAGAACGCTTCGGTTTCAATCCGCGACGGGCGCGCTGTGATACCGGTGCCGGCGGGGTATAAACGGAAAATTAAAGGACTGGTATACGACGAATCGGCCAGCGGGAAAACCGTTTTCCTCGAGCCGTTGGAAGTCGTGGAACTGAATAACGAACTGAAGGAACTCGGCTATGCCGAACAGCGTGAAATTACGGCTATCCTGCGTGCTTTTGTCATATTTCTACATCCTTATCTGGACGACGTTATGGCGGCAGCCGACCTGTTGGGCGAGATGGATTTTATCCGCGCCAAAGCGCAATGGGCAATTCAAACCAACGCCGTCAAGCCGATAGTATACGACGAGCCACACACGTGCCTGTGGAAAGCGCGTCATCCGTTGCTGGAGCAGACGTTGAGGAAAGAAGGGAAAGTCATCGTACCGCTGGATTTACAACTAACGCCTGAAAAGCATATTCTGTTGATTTCAGGCCCGAATGCCGGCGGGAAGTCGGTCTGCTTGAAAACGGTCGGTCTGTTGCAATACATGTTGCAATGCGGGTTTCCGGTTACGGCGTCCGAAAATTCCGAAATGGGTTTATTCCGCGAATTATTTATCGACATCGGCGACGAGCAATCGATCGACAACGATTTGAGTACATACAGTTCGCGACTGCTCAACATGAAGTATTTTGTCCAACATGCCGGCGCTTCGACCCTGCTGCTGATCGACGAATTCGGGAGTGGTACGGAGCCGACGGCGGGCGGAGCTATTGCCGAGGCTGTCCTCGACCGGCTGGTCAAACAGCAGGTATTCGGCGTCATCACTACGCATTATACTAATTTAAAATATTATGCCACGTCATCCGACGGCATTCTCAACGGCGCGATGCAGTTCGATGTACAGCAGATACAGCCGCTGTTTCGGCTCGAAACCGGCGCGCCGAGCAGTTCGTTTGCCTTTGAACTGGCACACAAAATGGGCTTGCCCGAAGATATTGTTAAAGAAGCGGAGGCCAAAGCCGGCACGCAATACGTCAATATCGAAAAAAACTTGCGTAACATTGCCCGCGACAAGCGTTACTGGGAAGAAAAACGGCAGCGTATCCGCCAAACCGATAAGTATCTCGAAGACGTAACTTCGCGCTACCAAAGCGAATTAAGCGAACTGCAAAAAATCAGGAAACAAATTATTCAGGAAGCGAAAAACGAAGCCAAACAACTGCTTGTCGAAGCTAATAAGCGTATCGAACATACCATTCTTGAAATCCGTGAAGCGCAGGCCGAAAAGGAACGTACCAAAGCCGCCCGCCAACAGGTCGAAGAATTGAAGCAGCATCTTCAAAGCAATACGCAAGCCGACGCCGACGCCCATATCGCCCGCAAGATGGAGCAACTGCGCCAACGGCAGGAACGCCGCGCACAGCATAAAAGAGATAAAACTGTCGGTAGGGTCGAAACGGCGAGTGTGGTAGAACAGCCCTTGCAGTCCGGCGACAAGGTGCGTTTACAAGGGCAGGATGTCATCGGCGAAATCACTCGAATCAGCGCGACGACGGCCACCGTCGGATATGGCAGCGTTTTTATGAATGTGCCGCTTGTCTCGCTGGAGCGTATATCGGGCAATGAGTTTCGCAAAATCCAAAAAGCGTGGACAGTGATGCCATCCGCCTCTGCCTATCATCTTTCGCAACGCAAACTGCATTTCAAAACCACCCTCGACGTCCGCGGCCAACGTGCCGACGAAGCGCTCGACAACGTGATGCAATTGATCGACGAGGCGTTCATGGTTGGCGTCGATGAAGTCAAAATCCTACATGGAAAAGGCAACGGCATCCTCAAGGAAGAAATTCGCAAATGGTTAAAGACCGTCGGTGGTATCACCTCTATTGCCGATGAACAGATAGAATTCGGCGGATCAGGAATAACGGTAGTGCGGTTTACGTGATGCGTAAGCTATTTTGCGGCTCGCGCCTCACGCTTAATGCAGCCGATTTCCCGGCGAGGTAGCCGGTCGAAAAGGCGATTTGCAGATTATAGCCGCCGGTATCGGCATTCAAATCAAGCGCTTCACCGGCAAAAAAAAGATTTTCGATGATACGCGAACGCAAAGTCTTGTGATAAACATCGTGCATTGAAACGCCGCCGGCCGTTACAATCGCCCGCTCATAGCCGCCATAGCCGGATACCGGCAACTCCCACGCAGTTAATACGGTTATTATCCGCTCGAGGTCTGCATCCGTCAGCCGGGCAACGGTTTTTACAGCCCCCAGACCAGCCTGCGCCATACACGGCATTACCAGCGACGCCGGCAACCAGCGACGCAGCAAAGCCGCTACCGATTGTCGCGCCGGTTCGTTCATCTCCCGTTCCAGTCGACAGATGATTTGATGTTTGCTCAACGCCGGCTTGATGTTCAAACGTAGCGCTACTCGTTTTCCTTGCCGCAACGCATCTACGGCCCGACCGCTCAGCCGAAGGATAATCGGGCCATCGACCGTTGTGCCGGCAAAGGTCATTTCACCGAATGCTTCGTCGGCCGGGCGACCGTCAATCAGTAAGGTCAGCGAGACATTACGCAATGTAAGAGATTCCGGCAGTGCCGGCGGATTAGCGATGGTTAACGCTACGAGCGAGGGACGTAACGGCGTAATCGTATGTCCGGTATCTTCGGCCCACCGGAAACCGTCGCCGGTCGAGCCGGTGTCAGGGTACGACAGGCCGCCGGTAGCCACCACAAATGTACGTCCGGCGATGATCTGCACTTGTCCGTTGTGCCGGATTTCTACCGCCGCGACGGTGTTTTTCTCCGTAATTAATCGCGTAACTTCCGAATGACAACGCAACGAGACGCCTTGCCGCTGTACCCACCGCACCAGTGCATCGGCCACATCCTGTGCCCGCGACGAGATAGGAAACACGCGGCGTCCCCGTTCCTCGACAGTCGGTACGCCGGCCTCTTCCAGAAACCGGACGAGCGCCGTATTGGGAAATTGCATAAATGCCGGCCTGAACAGCCGCGCTACAGGGAAAATATGCGCTTCGAACGCGCTCCAGTCGTCGGTATTAGTGATGTTGCACCGACCCTTGCCGGTGATGCGTAATTTACGCGCCGGCTTTCCCATTTTTTCCAGCAACAACACGCGACATTGGCGCGCAGCCTCGCCGGCAGCCAGCAGCCCGGCCGGCCCTGCACCTATTATTATTACATCGAATGCAGGCATGAGAGTGAAGGAATGAAGAGATGAAAGAGCGCTTAGCCGACCATCCGCCGCATCCGTTCAAAGAAATTCCGGTCTTCCTTACTGGGTTTGGGTTTGAAATTATCGGATGCGTTTAATTTTTCGAGTAGCTTTTGTTCTTCCTTCGTCAGTTTTTTGGGAATCCAGACATTTACTTGCACAAGCATATCACCGGCGCCGTAGCTCTGCACATGCGGCAGTCCCTTTCCGCGCAAGCGCAGGATACGTCCCGATTGCGTGCCGGGTTCTATTTTGATTTTGGCTTTGCCGTCAATGATCGGCACTTCCACGCTGTCGCCCATAATGGCCTGCCCGACGGAGATAAACAACGAATAAATCAAATCGCTCTCGTCGCGCTGAAAATGTTCGTGTGGTTCTTCTTCAATCACGACCAAAAGGTTGCCGTTGACGCCGCCGTGACGCGCCGCATTACCTTTGCCGGCTACGTTGACCTGCATCCCTTGCTGCACGCCGGCAGGAATAGTAAAGGTAATTTCCTCGTCGCCCCGTACAGTACCTTCGCCGTGGCATTTCGGACACGGGTTCGTGATGATAGTGCCTTCGCCGTGGCAGGTCGGGCAAGTAGACGATTGTTGCATAGTGCCGAGAATCGTTTGCGTTACCCGCGTTACCACTCCCGCGCCCCGGCAAGTGCCGCATGTAGATACCCCGTGGGAATCCTTTGCACCTTTTCCTCTACATTCGCGACATGCGACGGCTTTGCTTAGTTTCACTTTTTTCTCGACGCCCCGCGCAATTTCTTCCAGCGTCAACTTAACGCGGATACGAACATCCGACCCGCGTGCCACCCGTTGACGATACCTGCCGCGGCTACCGCCGAATCCCCACGATTCGAACATTTCGCCGAACCGCGAATAAATATCGTCCATCGAAAATCCGCCGGCATCGTATCCACCGCCGCTCGCGCCCTGCACGCCCGCATGACCAAACTGGTCGTAACGCGCCTTCTTATTGGGGTCGCTCAACACATCGTAAGCCTCGGCTGCTTCTTTGAATTTCTCTTCTGCTTCCTTGTTGTCCGGGTTTTTGTCGGGATGATATTGGATAGCCTTTTGCCGGTATGCTTTTTTAATTTCGTCGGCACCGGCCGATTTCGGCACTCCCAAGATTTCGTAATAATCGCGTTTACTCATTTAAATAATGATTAATGATGAATGGTTAACGGTCAGTCGCCGACGATGACTTTAGCAAAGCGAATGACTTTACCGTTGAGCGTATAGCCGTTTTGGATGATTTCTACAATCTTGCCGCGTAATCCGCCATCGGCCACAGGCATTTTGCCGACGGCTTCGTGCAGGTCGGTATCGAGAGCCAACCCTTTGGCCTCTATCCGCTGCAAGCCCTGCGACTGCAAGTAGGCGATTAACTTGTCGTAAATCAGATTGACGCCTTCCTTTACGGCATTGTCGGCATTGGTCGGCTGCATGGCCTCCTGTGCCCGTTCAAAATCGTCCACCACAGGTAACAAGCCGCTGATGACGTTCTCGCCAGCAGTGAGCAGAATATCTAACTTTTCACGGGCCATCCGCTTGCGGAAATTATCAAACTCTGCCACCAGACGCAAATACTTGTCATTAATTTCTGCCAATTTTTCAGCGATGCTTACCTCTTCCTGCGTATTTTCGGAATTTTCATCCGCACACGAGGCATTTTCTACCGCCTCGCTGGTTGGGTTCGGCTGCTTTACATCTTTTTCAACAGACTGCTTTACATCTTTTTTCATATCGTTCTGCATATCGTTCATAGACGGTTGTTTTTTGTTAACAGCGTTTATTGAAACAAAAAGTTTGCCAATAGAAAAAAGCAGACAGAAAGGCAGAATTTCTTGAATTAATGTAAAAAATAATTGTACTTTTGCATTCTAAGAAAACATTGATGATTTTTAAAGAAGAAATATGCTATGACAACACATCGAACCTCTCCGAAATGGATTAGCTCCCTGAAAAAGAACGAAATTTTCGTCTTCGGTAGTAATTTAGCCGGTTTTCATGGCGGCGGCGCAGCGAAATTAGCGATGAAATGGGGTGCAGTATGGGGACAAGGCGTCGGTTTGCAGGGGCAAACTTATGCTATCCCGACTATGTTTGGCACAGTAGAAGAAATCAAACCTTTCGTAGATGAACTTTTAATGTTTGCCAAAGCGCATCCCGAATTGAAATTGCTTGTTACCGAAATCGGTTGCGGTATCGCAGGATTTATGCCCGAAGAGATTGCTCCGTTGTTTAAACGCGCAATCGACGAAAATATTGAAAATGTATATTTGCCCGAAAGTTTCTTTTCGGTAAAAACGCCTAATTGTCCGGCAGAAGAGTAGAAAATCAAACGATTCTTGGCATTCCTTAAAATCTGGCCATCTATGTGGTAAAGTATTGATACAAAAGCATAGATGAATGTGCACGATTGTATATCTCTACGGTAAGAATCCTCGCAAAAAGAATAAAACGCCGACAGGCGCAAAAGCGGCTTCGAGTAGAAAAACGACACCTAATGTTGGAATAACTGCGCCCGCATTTGGAAAAAATACGTGTGCATTCAGGCAAAATACGCGCGTATTTTTAGAAGTAATCGGTAATAAACAAGTAAAAACGGTATAAACGATGTCAAGACAAAGTACCCTCAATAAACCCGGACGGAGAAGACCTGAGGGTCGCTTACATTATATTTTTTAAGGAACGTTGGCTACGTTTCACGATTCAAATGCTTTTCCAGTTCGCGGCGTTCTTTTTTGGTAGGGCGTCCGGCGCCGCGGTCGCGTTGGATATAGCCGGCGAGGTTCTTTTTATCTAACTTGCTTAATTCATCGGCCGGCGTTTGATTTTCGGCGTAGAGAGGAATATTCTTTGCCGGCTGGCGGTTTTCGAGTAGTTGCAGTACTTTGTAGGTGTAAAGTACGGGCGTTTTCCGGATAGTGAGGATGTCGTCTTCGCGTACTTCGCGCGCGGGTTTTGCTTCGATGCCGTTCACTTTCACACGTCCCGCTTTGCAGGCTTCCGCTGCTTCGCTACGGGTTTTGTAGACACGGATAGCCCAGAGATATTTATCAATGCGCGCCATCGTCAAGTATAGACTGGGAAGTAGGGGATTTTTTTTGGGGCGTGTTGCCTGCGACGACGATGACGATTTCACCTTTCGGCGTATTCGTGGAATAGTGGGTAATGAGGTCGGCCAACGTGCCGCGGTTGTTTTCTTCATGTATTTTCGTCAGTTCGCGTGCTATGCAGGCGCGGCGGTTGTAGCCGAGAACTTCTGCCAGTTGCGTGAGGGTTTTTATTAGGCGGACGGGCGCTTCGTAGAAAACCATGGTGCGTTTTTCGTCTTGCAGTTGCTTGATGTGTGTGGTGCGGCCATTCTTGAGTGGTAAAAAACCTTCAAAACAAAAGCGGTCGCAAGGCAGGCCGGAGTTTATTAGCGCGGGGACAAAGGCGGTCGCCCCAGGCAGGCATTCCACTTCGATGTTGTTGGCGATACAGGTGCGTACCAGCAGGAATCCCGGGTCGGAGATGCCTGGCGTGCCGGCGTCGCTCACCAGTGCTACCCGACGACCGGCGGCAATTTTCTTGACGATGGCGTTGACGGTATGGTGTTCGTTGAATTTATGGTGCGATACAAGGGGTGTATGAATGGCGTATTTATTGAACAGCACCGATGTTTTGCGCGTATCTTCGGCCAGCGCCATATCTACTTCGGCCAGCACGCGTAAGGCCCGAAGCGTAATGTCTTCGAGATTCCCGACGGGCGTAGGTACTATAAATAATCTACTCATCGGGACATATAGCGGCGAATCAGCAGATTGCCGAATTGTTTTGCAGCATGGCTGTTCCGGTTTGTATCGTTCAATACGGAGGTGGAAAAATATGCCTGCGCTTCCTCCAGTCCGCTCATATTATCTAAGCGTACTATGGTTTTGGAAAATTCTTTTTCGTTGTTGTTAAACAGTTCCCGTATAAAAATAAATTTGTCGTTTAGTCCGATGGCTTCGGCGAGGTTATTCACGGGGGTATACAGCGCCGGCTCGTCTTTGTCGTAGGTCGAGAATTTATTGAATAGCGAAGGATACAGCGTGGTTTGCTTTGAATGCGAGGCACGTTCCGGTTTGACCGGCTGTTTTTCTGCCGACGTTTTCCGCGACGTTGCGGTTTCAGTATTGATCGTTGCCGACACCGGCGTTTCCTGCGGTATTTCCTGTGATATTCTTTCTTCTGGCGGCGGCGGTATGTCCTGCGGCGCTGCTGTGCCGGGCATGGTCTGTGCAGGTTCTTCTTCTAATTCCAGCGGTTGGTCTTCGTCCGGCAGCGTTGTGGGTTCGTCCGGCAGCGTTGTGGGTTCGGGGACGAGGGGGCGTATGGTCAGTTTTTCATGTAATTTATCCACCGCTGCTAAAATTTCCTGTAAATCTTTTTTTAGTTTATCCGTTTTGTCGGCAGGCAGTGTATTTGCTGCGCTATGCTCCCCGGTAATACTATTGATCATCCATATGTTCGACAGGATTTGCACCAGCATTCCGGCTACTTTTTTTTGCTCTTCGGCATCGACAAACGGCTTTGTCTTCCACGATTCTATAATCGTTATCACTTCTCCAATGACAAATAATGCGTAATCAATGATTTTGATATTATCCATTTTTTGTATTTTTGTAAAAAATTAATTCCTTGCAAATATACGCAAAATGTTTTTAGAAAGTGCAAAAAAATCAGGATGGATTGAAGTTATTACGGGCTCGATGTTTTCGGGAAAGACCGAAGAGCTTATCCGTCGCTTGAAACGCGCCCAATTCGCTAATCAAAGGGTCGAGATATTTAAGCCGCAAATCGATACCCGCTATGCACAGTCCGAAGTGGTGTCGCACGACGCCCATGCGATTCGCTCTACGCCTATACCGTCGTCGAGCAATATGCTGCTGCTTACCGGCGACGTCGAGGTTATCGGCATTGACGAAGCGCAGTTTTTCGACGAGTATCTGGTATCGGTGTGTGTACAATTGGCCGGGAGAGGCATTCGCGTCATCATTGCAGGGCTTGATATGGACTATACCGGAAAGCCGTTCGGCGTTATGCCGCAACTGATGGCTATTGCGGAGTATGTGACGAAAGTCCACGCTATCTGCCTACGTTGCGGCGACCTTGCCCACCATTCTCATCGCCTCTCCGACAACGACCGGTTAGTGGTCCTCGGCGAAAAGGAGGTGTACGAACCGCTGTGCCGGCACTGCTTTAATAAAATTATAAATTATAAATTATAAACCGTATGAATGAACAAGGGATGCCCTACATGATATCGAATATCCAAGGTCTAATATCCAAATTTAAGAGTCAAGAAATCCACGTTGAACGGTCGGTAGATGTTTTAGTGATCGGAAGCGGGCCTGGCGGATATGTGGCAGCGATACGGGCGGCGCAGTTAGGATTTAAAACGGCGGTGGCCGAACGAGCGGAGACGGGCGGTATCTGCCTCAATTGGGGATGTATCCCCACCAAATCGTTGCTCAAAAGCGTGCAGGCGTTACATTACGTCAGGCATGCCGCCGATTACGGCGTCCGCATAAGAGGCGCGGCGACGCCCGGCATCTCCGAAATCGTTATACGTAGCCGGAAAGTGGCTGCCGATATGAGAGAAGGCGTAGCGTTCCTGTTGAAGAAAAACAAAGTCGAACTCATCCCCGGCACGGCGGTGTTCAACGCCGACAAGAGCGTTACCGTTACCTCCGCCAACGGCGACCAGCAGACGCTGCGTGCAAAACATACGATCATTGCCACAGGAGCTCGCGCCAACAGCCTGCCCTTTGCCCCTATCGACGGGAAAAAAATCATCGGCTATCGCGAAGCGCTGGTACCGGTGGTATCCCCGCGAAGCATGGCCGTTATCGGCTCCGGAGCTATCGGTTGCGAACTGGCGTGGTTCTTCCACCACATAGGGACGGAGGTGACGTTGATTGAAACGATGGAGGCCATCGCCCCGCTGGAGGATGCCGATGTATCGGCGCAACTATCGCGCTCGTTCCGCAAAGCGGGAATAAAGGTGATGACCTCCGCACGGGTCGTCCGTGCCGACACGTCGGGCGCAGGCTGCACGCTCATCATCCGGACGAAAAAAGGCGAGGAAAAACTGTGTGCCACCGTAGCGCTATCGGCGACGGGTATTACCGCCAACATCGAAAACATCGGGCTGGAAGACGCCGGCGTAGCCCTCGAACGGGGACGGATAAAAGTCGACGAATACTTCCGCACCAACGTAGAAGGCGTCTATGCCATCGGCGACGTCATTGCGACGCCGGCGCTGGCGCATGTAGCATCGGCCGAAGCAGTCGTATGCGTAGAGCACTTCGCCGGACGGCCCGTATCGCCCATCGACTACGACAACATCCCCTCCTGCATGTACACCACGCCCGAAACAGCCTCCGTCGGGTTGACCGAAAAGGCCGCCCGCGAAAAAGGCTACAAAATACGCATCGGCAAATTCCCATTCACCGCATCGGGAAAGGCGGCAACAGCCGGAAACAAAGAAGGATTTGCAAAACTAATCTTCAATGCCGACGACGACACCCTCCTCGGCGCGCACCTTATCGGAGACAATGTAACCGAAATGATTGCCGGACTTATAATCGCCCGTCGCCTGCGCGCCACCGCCCGCGACATCACCTGCGCCATCCACCCCCACCCCTCGATGAGCGAAGCCATCATGGAAGCGGCGGCAAACACACACGGCGCAATGATTAACTGCTTTTCGTAAACCCAAAAACCGCTTCCCGCGCAACCACTAAAAATGGACTTCCCCGCACAACTACTAGCATGGCACAAAACGAATAGCCGCGACCTGCCTTGGAAACACACCTCAGACCCCTACAAAATATGGCTCTCGGAAATCATCTTACAACAAACACGCGTAGCACAAGGCATACCCTACTACATCCGGTTTAAGGAACGCTTCCCGACAGTCGCGGCGCTAGCCGCCGCCCACATCGACGAAATACTACGGCTATGGCAAGGATTAGGCTACTACTCGCGGGCGCGCAACCTTCACCTTACCGCACAACAAATCGTAGAACAACACCAAGGCACCTTCCCAAAGACCACCAAAGAACTATTAACATTAAAAGGCATTGGCCCCTACACAGCAGCAGCCATTGCCTCCTTTGCATGGAACGAACCGGTACCCGCCCTCGACGGCAACGGCTACCGCATCCTCTCACGCATATTCGGCATCGACGCCCCGCCGGACACACAACACGGCAAAAAACAATTCACCGAAATAGCCACCCAACTACTCCCGCCGGAACACGCCGGAACATTCAACCAAGCCTTAATGGACTTCGGCTCGACAATATGCACACCCAAACCCGTATGCGACAAATGCCCCCTACAAAGCGGCTGCCACGCCTTCGCCCACCACACAACGGAAATACTCCCTGCCAAACGCAGACGGACAACCATACGAACACGACACTTCCACTACCTCTACCTCCGCCGCGGCACATTCACCTTCATCCGCAAACGCACAAAAAAAGACATCTGGAACAACCTCTACGAATTTCCACTAATAGAAACAAACCGGGCGACAAACCCCCAAAAACTACCTGCAACACCCGAATGGAAAACACTATTTACGCAACACCCGTGGCACATTAACCAAACGCCAAACGCCCTCAAACACCAACTCTCGCACCAAACAATCCACGCAACCTTCTACACAATAGACATCCCCGAAACACCAGAACAAATAGCCAACGAATACCTGCAAATCCAACAAACAGAACTTAACGAATACCCAATGCCAAGACTATTGACCCTATTCTTAGAAAACACCTGAAACACCCGACAAACTCCGCCCCCCCGCATCACACGACACGATACCCCCGCATCACACGACACGATACCCCCGTATCACACGACATGATACCCCCGTATCACACGACATGATACCCCCGTATCACACGACATGATACCCCCGTATCACACGACATGATACCCCCGTATCACACGACATGATACCCCCGCATCACACGACATGATACCCCCGCATCACACGACACAATACCCCCGCACCCCATACATACATTACACATTATTTTCTTATCTTTGCACACAATTTATACACCCACACAACTATGCGCACACACCACCTCTTAGCCCTATCATGGGCGCTAACAACCACACTCCCCGCACACGCCGACGAAGGCATGTGGCTCTTGCCACTCATCGAACAACTGAACATACACGACATGCGCCAAAAAGGCCTCCAATTAACAGCCGAACAAATCTACCACATCAACCACACCAGCCTAAAAGACGCCGTCGTAATCTTCGGCAGCGGATGCACCGGCGAACTAATCTCCCACAAAGGACTACTACTAACCAACCACCACTGCGGCTACCACTACATCCAACAACACAGCAGCCTCGAACACGACTACCTGCACGACGGCTTTTGGGCGCAAACAACCACCGACGAAATCCCCACGCCCGGCCTCTCCGTCTACTTCCTCGAAAACATCACCGACGTCACCCACCACTTCATCCCCGCCCTCGACTCGCTACCAACCGAAAAAGAAAAACAAACAAAAATCCGGGAAATAACCACGAAAATCACACAAGAAAACAACCAAACAAAACACCAAATAACCACCGTACAACCCTTCTTCCATGGAAACACATACTACAAAATAACCTACACCATCTACCCCGACATACGACTGGTAGGCGCCCCCCCATCCTCCATCGGAAAATTCGGCGCAGACACCGACAACTGGATGTGGCCCCGCCACACCGGCGACTTCTCCCTCTTCCGCATCTACGCCGACAAAGACGGAAACCCCGCCCCCTACTCGCCCCACAACATCCCATACACCCCCAAACACCACTTCCCCATCTCGCTCGCCGGCATACAACCCGACGACTTCGCCATGGTCATCGGATACCCCGGCAGCACCTCACGCTACCACACCTCATGGCAAATCGACGAACGAATAAACATCACCAACGCCGCACGCATCAAAATACGCGGCATCCTCCAAGAAATAATACTAAAAGACATGCAATCCGACCCGAAAATACAAATCCAATACGCCTCGAAATACGCCACCTCAAGCAACTACTGGAAAAACTCCATCGGAATGAACAAAGCCCTCAAACAACTACACATCATCGACCGCAAACGCACCCAAGAAACCGCCTTCACCAAATGGGTAAACGCAGACCCAAAACGAACCCAACAATACGGCCAAGCCCTCACCCTAATCCACCAAGCAGTCGAAGGACGCAAACAAGCACAACGGGAATTAACAAACCTAAACGAATGCCTCACCCGAGGCATTGAAATCATCGGATTCGCCCAACACATAATACCCTACTACAACCACCTGAAAAACGACCCTAAAACCCCACAAGACTCTTCCTACATCGCACACTTCCCCCTCACCATCACCCCCCGCCTCACATCATTCTACAAAAACTACAACGCCCAAACCGACCGCAAAACATCCGCCGCCATGCTCAAACTATACACCGAACTGGAACCACAAAACAAAAACACCCTCCCCCCATTCACCAAAAAGAAATACAACGACAACACCGAAAAACTCACCAACGACCTATTCCAGCACACCTTCATCGCCGACAGCACAGCATTCAAAGCATGGCTGAACATCCCCAACGAAAAAACACGCCTCAAAAAACTAGAAAACGACCCCGCATTCGCCCTGGCGCTCGCCATATCAAAAAAAACCGAAACCCTCCGCCACGAAATAGCCCCCTACAACGAACAAGCCGCCAAAGGAGCGCGCCTATACATGGCCGGCCTAATGGAAATGAACCCCCACAAAGCCTTCTACCCCGACGCCAACTTCACCATGCGCCTCACCTACGGACAAGTAAAAAACTACCAACCCGCCGACGGCATCACCAACCACCACCTGACCACCCTAAAAGGCGTCATCGAAAAAGAAAACCCCGACAACTGGGAATTCACCGTACCCGAAAAACTAAAAGACCTCTACCTCCGTAACGACTTCGGCCCATATGGAACAAACAACGAAATGCCCGTCAACTTCATCTTCAACGGCGACATTACCGGCGGCAACTCAGGCAGTCCCGTACTCAACGCACAAGGCGAACTCATCGGCACCGCCTTCGACGGAAACTGGGAAGCCATGAGCGGAGACATCGCCTTTGAACCCGACCTCCAACGATGCATCAACGTCGACATCCGCTACATACTCTTCATCATCGACAAATTCGCCGGCGCCACCCACCTGATAGACGAAATGACAATCATAAAATAAACTAAAAACCTTTCACCCCCATCTTCACCACCCACTACATACAAAATTTTTCAGCCTTAGGAGAATACATCGCAACGTACCTCCACGCGAACAGAGACTGTCCGACATTAGCCATAGCCACACAAAAAAGCATCGAAGCCAACACATGGTTTACAAAAACGACTATCCACCGCATGCTGGCAACCATCGCAGAAAACATGCTGGATACCTCGAAACTCACACAATGGCTACGCCACTACACCATAACAAACACACCGAAAACGATAGGCGTAGTAATGGCCGGAAACATCCCCCTGGCCGGTTTTCACGACTTCCTGTGCGTGCTAGCCTCCGGAAACCTCTTCACAGGAAAACCATCACACAAAGACCCCTACCTGCTACCGGCGCTAGCCGAACAATTAACCACAATCAACCCCGTATGGCGCCGCCGCATCACATTTGCCGACACCTTACCACTCGACGCCATACAAGCATTCATTGCCACAGGATCAGACGCCGCCGCGCGGCATTTCGGAAAATTAGCCGCCACCACGACCGCCCAACACCGGCGCCCAACACCGGCGCTAATACGCCATAACCGCCGGAGCGTAGCCCTCCTCTCCGGACATGAAACCCCCGACGAACTACAAGCCTTAACCGACGACATCCTCGCCTATTTCGGATTAGGATGCCGCAACGTATCGCAACTATACATCCCCGAACACTACGACCTGCAACCCCTCGCTACCACCCTCGCCGCCCGTGCAGACATACGCCGGCACACCGGATACGACCACAACTACCGTTACCAGAAAACGATACTCACGATGAACGCCCGCCCGTTTATCGATACAACGGCAGCGCTACTATACGAAGAAAACACCCCCGATGCCCCGCTGGCCACAGTCCACTTCAGCTATTACAAACACCTCTCCGACGCACTTGAAACAATTACCCAACAAAACGAACAAATACAATGCATCGTCGCCGGCGCCACAATTAACAATAAATTTTGTACCTTTGGCACAGCACAACGCCCCTTCCTGCACAACTACGCCGACGGAACGGACACCATGCGCTGGCTAAATGAATTATAAATCAACAAATACCTGCAAAGAAAACAAATCAACAAACCAACAACTATGATATACCGATTTAAAATAACATTCGACGCCTCCAAAACCTTTTTCCGTATCTACGAACTGCGGGGCGAGAACACCCTGTATGACCTTCATGAACACATTGTAAACGACCTGAACCATGCACCCGACCAAGTCGTTTTTTTTCATGTAAAAGACAAGACCGGAAAGGAGATAAAAAAATATGGGCTATTCGACTTTGGCCACGGTTCGATGGACGAAATTACCATCGACGCCCTGATTGCGCGCCGCGAGAAAACCCTCTTTTACCTCTTCGACACCCACAGCAACCGTGCGCTACGCCTCACTTTCGTCGAAACGGACGAAGAACTGCCCCGCAAAAGCTATCCCCGCACCGCCGACGAAAAGGATGACGCTCCCCCGCAATTTGTCGACAAAACCCCCTACTCCCCGACAGACATCCAGATAGACGAAGAATAAATAATTGAACCCTCCGCTGGCGCCAACGGAACCCCGGTAAGCTTGCCGGGGCACTAAGCTCACCTCTCCTACACTACCGCAGATTCAAATAGTAAATGCAACTGGATTATTCAAGGCCGCCGGTATCAGTTCCGAAAAGGCCGGCAATAAATTACTGTTAAGTCGTTCCTTAAACGCTACGCTTAAGGATAAAGATAGATTGTCTATCATCTGTCGTTTTTGCCACAAAGGTAAGATTGCTATTTATGTTAGCAACATTGCCGCCAGCGGGGGAGAGCTACGCAGGCTACGCTACGCAAAAGGTTCCACCGCACGGCTGTCCCCCGCTGGCGAGGGTGGACGAATGGTTATCAGTTTCTATTGATAGTATTCCCTGTCGGGGAAGGCCTGCGGGGAGCGAAATCATGCAAATCACCGTTCAGACAATGGAGACTTCATGTAATTTTATTTTTATTTTTACCTTTGCAAGAAAAATACTAATGAGTGTTATTCTATTTATTGCTTTAATTATTGCGGCGTACCTGATAGGGTCTGTCTCAAATGCCATTTGGATTGGCAATACTTGTTTTCGTACGGATGTGCGTAAGCATGGGAGTCATAATGCCGGAGCGACGAATGTTATGCGTGTGCTTGGCTGGAAGGCGGCGGCGCCGGTGTTTCTCCTCGATCTTGTCAAAGGAGTAGCGGCGGTATGCCTGATTGTTTTTACTTCGCTAAAAAAAAATCCTGCGGATTATTTTGAAGCCAACACGTTTGTCAGTTTTCAAATCGCATTGGGTATAGCGGTGGTGCTGGGGCATATATTCCCGTTATTCGCTTCGTTTAAGGGAGGCAAAGGGGTTGCAACGACGGCCGGAGTGGTATTGGCTATATTTCCTGCGGCCATGTTGATTGTGCTTGGCATTTTTCTGATTTGCCTGTTTATTACCCGTTATGTTTCCCTAAGTTCTATTATTGCCGCTATGTTTCTTCCGGTCATCGTCATTGTGCTTTTCGATGTTATTATCGGCACCTACGAGCCGGTGACGCTCGAGATATTTAGTGTATTGGTTACCGTTACCATTTTAATTACTCATCGAAAGAATATCCGGCGCTTACGTAATGGCACGGAAAATAAAATCGTTATTCGTAAAAATCCGTCGATTGAAATATTGAAGAAAGATTGACGTTTACGCTTCGCGCGCATCTTTCATTACGCTATAGGCACTCAGGTGGTCGATTTCAAATGAGGCGATAAACGCATATCGCTCGGTGTTCCATGCCTGTCCGCGCGTAATGTAGATGGCGGCCGAGCGGATAAAATCATCGCTGTTTTGCGAGTCGCGCAGCAGCAGATAGCCCATGATGATGTGTCCGGCCATTTCGACCAGCCGGCGGGCATGGAAGTCGGTGTGTTCTTTGTCGGCCTTGTCCAGTACTAATTGTACGGCCTGCTCATATTGGTCGGTCATCGTTATTAGTATTTTCCGCAAATGTTCGTGTTCCGCTTTGACGGGTTCTTTTTCGTAGATGCGGATTTTATTCAGGTATGCTCCTGTTGATACGCCACGAATAGCTGCTACAACTTGTAGTTGCGATGTGCCTTCGTAAATAGTCAGGATGCGCGCATCGCGGTACAGGCGCTCTACCGGGTAGTCCTTCATAAATCCTGAACCACCATGAATTTGCAAGGCATCGTAAGCGTTCTGGTTGGCATACTCGCTGGCAAATAATTTCACTAACGGGGTAAAGAGGTCGGCCTGTTTTTGAAATTCTTTTTGTTCGGCGCGTTCTTCGGGTGTTAGTTTACGTTTTTCGGCCAGCAGGTTGCAGGCTTTGTAGACGTCTACGAAGCGTGCGGTTTCGTATAATAGCGCCCGCGAGGCCTGTAGTCTGGCTTTGATGAGCCCCAACATTTCGTATACGGCAGGGAAGTTGACGATGGCTTTTCCGAATTGTGCCCGTTCGTGGGCATATTTCAAGGCTTCGCGAAAGGCGGCTTCCGACAGTCCGACCGATTGTGCGCCCGTGCCCAGCCGCGCGCCGTTCATCAGCGACATTACGTATTTGATCAGCCCCAGTTTGCGATCGCCGACCAGCAGCGCCGGCGCATTGTTAAATACCAGTTCGCAGGTAGGCGATCCTTTGATGCCTAATTTATTTTCGATACGGCGCACGGTTACTCCACCGTCGTTTTTATCGTATACGAAACACGAAAGGCCGCGCCCGTCGGTCGAACCTTCTTCGGAACGCGCCAGTATTAATTTTATTTGTGCGTCGCCGTTGGTGATAAAACGTTTTACGCCGTTGAGCCGCCATACGCCGTCAGGTTCGTCCCATGTGGCTTTAAGCATTACGGCTTGCAGGTCGCTGCCGGCGTCGGGCTCGGTCAAGTCCATCGAGCAGGTGTCGCCTTTGTTGATGCGCGGCAGGAAGCGGTCTTTAATCTCTTGCGTGGCGAACTCATGAATGGTTTCAGCGCAATCCTGCAATCCCCAAATATTGGCGAAACCGGCATCGGCGCGCGATACCAGCTCGGCAGCTATCACATAGGGCACCATCGAGAAGTTCAGTCCGCCATATTCGCGCGGCAACGATAATCCATAGACGCCGGCTTGCGTCAGCGCATCGTGGTTTTGTTGCGTTCCGGTGGCGTATTTCACCCGCCCGTCAATGACCTGCGGGCCTTCGTGGTCTACGTCTTCGGCATTCGGCGCAATGACGTTGGCGCAAATATCGCCGATCACTTCCAGTACCCGGCCATAGCTATCCAGCGCATCGTCGGTATTCGCCGGCGCATAATCGTATTTGCCGTTATCGGCAAAGTTGTTTTCTTTCAGTTCTACAATTTTTCGCATCAGCGGATGCTGTAATTGGAATTGGAGGTCTTTGTTATCTGTGTAAAAATTCATATTGTTTAATTCTTTTATAGTTGTAGTGGTTATAAAGTGTTAGACGTTCATGAGGTGAGTTTGCCAACAGGCTTTTGCAAAGGGCGTTTAACAAACGATTTTGTTACTATTCTCTCCATAACTCTTCCGCCTTCTTTAATACTCTAAGCTCTTTTTAACTACTTACTATTTTCTTTGTAGCTCTTAATCATTTTTGGAATAATTTCATTCAAGTCGCCTACAATGGCATAGTCGGCAATTTGGTTGATGGGAGCGGCGGCATCGGTGTTGATGGAAATCACCATCGCTGACTGGTCCATGCCGGCCGTATGCTGGATTTGTCCCGAGATGCCGCAGGCAATGTATAGTTTCGGACGGACGGTTACGCCGGTTTGTCCTACCTGCCGTGCATGGTCAGCAAATCCAGCGTCAACGGCTGCGCGCGACGCGCCTACTTCGCCGCCTAAAACGGCCGCCAAGTCGAATAGCAATTTGAAATTATCCTTGCTGCCAACGCCGTAACCGCCGGATACGATGATGCCCGCGCCTTTAATATCAATTTTACGTTCTTCGATGTGTTGCTCTATTATTTCTACTACAAAATCCGTGTCGGAAAGATATTGCTTCACATCGACCTTTCTTATTTCTGCCGCTTTTGGGACGTTCAGCGGCTCTTTCTTCATTACGCCTTCGCGGACGGTCGCCATTTGCGGACGATGTTCGGGGTTAATAATCGTGGCGATGATGTTGCCGCCAAAAGCCGGACGAATCTGGTACAGCAGGTTTTTGTAGGTATTGCCTTTGGTGTCGCTATGGTCGCCGATTTCGAGGCTGGTGCAGTCGGCGGTCAGGCCGCTTTTTAGGGCGCTGGATACGCGCGGCGCAAGGTCGCGTCCAATGCTGGTCGCGCCAAACAATACAATCTGCGGCTGCTCCGCCTTGATGACGCCAATGGTTATAGCTGCATGGGGCAATGTGCGGTACGGATATAAACGGGCGTCGTCGGCTATGTGTACGGTGTCTGCGCCATAGTTCACCAGTTCTTTTTCGATGCCGGACAGTTTTTCCCCGATAGCCAACGCTTCGAGTCGGCAGCCTAACTGCACCGCCAGCCCACGCCCTTTGGTGAGCAGTTCTAAACTTACATCGGCTACTTTGCCGCTTTCAATTTCGCAATAAACTAAAATATTATTCATTTTATTTTGTTGATTTGTTGATTTGTTTAGTGAGCATAACTCAAATCAATAACTTTTAATTCTTAAGTTTAACCGATAGTATGGTTGCTCATCAATTCCTTTATCAGGCCGTCCACGTCGGAGGCGGTGAGGCGTTTCGATTCTTTAGCCTGAAATACGATGTTTTCTATTTTCTTCACTTTGGTCGGCGATCCTGAAAGGCCGAACTGCTGTTCGTCGCCGCCCACGTCGGCTACGCCCCATTCGGTGATGCGTAAGTAGTCGGGCAGTTGGCTGCCGTAGGCATTATTTCCGGCATCCTGCCATTCCGATAAGGTTTTGGCGCGTTTATATTTCAACAATTGTTTCGCATGACGCGAACGGCAGGTGGCCGCCGACCCGTGTACGGTAATCAGCACGGGCAGTGGCGCCGATACTGTTTCTACACCTCGTTCGAGACGGCGTTTTACTTGTATCCGTTCTCCGTTGCACGAAAGGATTTCTTCGGCATAGGTTATTTGCGGCCAGTTCAGTTTTTCGGCCACTTGCGGGCCTACCTGCGCTGTATCGCCATCAATTGCTTGACGTCCCGCAAGAATAAGGTCGGGGTTCAGTTTGCGGATGGCTTGCATTAAGGCGTAGGATGTGGCGAGCGTATCAGCGCCGGCAAATTTACGGTCGGTCAGCAATACGCCGCCGTCCGCGCCACGGAACAATCCTTCGCGGATGATGTCTGCCGCGCGACCCGGCCCCATCGTTAGCAATTGAACGGTGGTACCGGGGATCCTATCCTTGAGGCGCAATGCTTGCTCCAAGGCATTTAAATCCTCCGGATTGAAAATGGCAGGAAGGGCGGCGCGGTTGACCGTTCCGTCTTCTTTCATGGCGTTCTTCCCGACATTGCGCGTGTCCGGCACTTGTTTGGCGAGCACGACGATTTTTAGAGGTTTTGTCATTATTCCTTTATTAAATTAATTGATTTTTGCTTCATGCTCAGGCTTGTGCTGTATTGCTTCCAAACGTCATCGGGATCGCCACGCCACCTTCGTTCACTTTTACTTTTCCGTGCGATGATTCGTACTTCGCTACGTTATCCTGTAAGGCGTTCAGCAGGCGTTTGGCATGTTCGGGCGTTAATATCACCCGGCTTTTCACTTGCGCTTTGGGCATTCCCGGCAAGATACATACAAAGTCAAGTACAAATTCACTCTGCGAATGCGCAATCACGGCAAAATTGGCATACGTTCCTTGCGCTATTTCTTCTTTCAACTCGATGCTGATTTCTTTCTGTTGTTCCATAATAATCTTATTTTTTAGCGTGGCAAAGATAAGAAAAAAATTAGAGAACGGTTGCCATTCTCTTTTTGGAGCTCATAATCAACGGTCAATGCTTAAAATTTTGGTTTTGCGATTTTTTCCATCAGTTTCAATATTGCCTGTCTTCGTTTCAACAAATAAGCGGTAGGTTTCGTGGGGTTGCGTTGATGGGGGTTCGGGAGACAAGCGGCTATCATGGCCGCCTCCGATGCTTTTAACGAGAGGGCGTTCTTATTATAATGGGTCTGCGCCGCCGCTTCAACGCCGTAGACGCCTGCACCCATTTCGACGACATTGAGGTAGACTTCCATAATCCGCGCCTTACTCCAGCAGCATTCGATTAGGATCGTGTAATAGGCTTCCAGTCCTTTGCGCAGCCACGAGCGCTGCGGCCAGAGGAAGACGTTTTTGGCGACTTGTTGTGTGATTGTACTGGCGCCGCGGACGTATGTCCGATTTTCCCGATACCGCGCCCGGCTAATTTCGTTCCAATCAAACCCGCAATGTTGTTCGAAGCGGTTGTCTTCCGAAGCGATGACGGCCAGTGTCATCTGTGGTGAAATGGCCTGTAAGGGAACCCATATGTGATGCGGCGTATAGGCGGTATCGCGCCGGTGTTCCCACGCGCGGAGGAACATCAACGGCGTGTGCGATACGGACAGCCAGCGGTATGCCAGCACTTGTGAGAGCGACAGCACAAACAGCGCGCCGGCGATGTACGACGATTGATAGAGTATGCGACGAAGAGATTTCATAATTCAAAACGGAGACAAAGGTAGTATTTTTGTCTTGAAATAAAAAGGGTACATCCCTGCACCCTTTTCAGTTAAAATGATAGCGGTTAGGAGCTACCTTTAACTAACGTCTATCACGGCTTCCATGCCACGTTCGATGGCTTGTTCATTCATCGGTATCAATTTGTGGTGCCGTTCGGGAATGGATTTTTTCAGGCCTTTGATTACATTTTCTAATTGTACGATTGGGCGTTTTTTGAGATAGGCGCCTAGGACAATCATATTATAGGCTTTGGCGTTACCGATGTGGGCGGCTTCTTCGGCGGCTTCGATTTTGCAAATGTGAATGTCGGTGCGGGTAGGCGGGTGCGTAATTCCGTTTGGGTCATAGAGTAATAATCCACCCGGTTTGATTATGTTTTCAAACTTATCCAGTGATTGCTGGTTTAAGATAATGGCGGTATCGCATTTGTTGACAATCGGCGAACTGATGCGGTCGCTGCTCAGTACGACTGTAACGTTGGCTGTTCCGCCGCGCATTTCGGGGCCGTATGAAGGCATCCAAGTTACTTCCATGTCTTGCATGATGCCTGAATAGGCTAATATTTTTCCCATTGAGAGGACTCCTTGCCCTCCGAAGCCTGCAATAATGATTTCTTCTTTCATTGTTTTTGTAGTTAGAGGAGTTATTTTTTATTCATTTATCTTAGCGGTCTTTTAAATCACCCGGGGGGTAGGCCGGGAACATGTGTTCGACCATCCAGTTGTTGGCTTCTACCGGCGTCAGTTTCCAGCCGGAGTTGCATGTGCCGACTACTTCTACGAATGATGTTCCTTTTTTTAATGCTGAATTTTCGAATGCTTTTCGGATGGCCCGTTTGGTTTTTCGTACGGCGCCCGGCGTATGTACCGCTTGCCGCGTTACGTAGCATGTGCCGTCTAATTGTGCCAGCAGTTCGGTAATCCGCAGGGGGTAGCCGTTCAATTCGACAGTGCGTCCGTAGGGAGTGGTCGAAGTTATTTGTCCGATGAGGGTCGTCGGGGCCATCTGTCCGCCGGTCATTCCGTAAATAGCGTTGTTAATAAAGATGACTACGATGTTTTCTCCGCGATTGCAGGCGTGTATGATTTCGGCTGTGCCGATTGAGGCCAGGTCGCCGTCGCCTTGATAGGTGAATATGTATTTGTCGGGGTTCAAGCGTTTGGCGGCTGTGGCCAAGGCGGGCGCACGTCCGTGGGCGGCTTGCTGCCAGTCGATATGCAGGTAATTGTATGCAAAGACGGCGCATCCGACCGGCGATATGCCGATGGTCTTGTGCTGGATATTCATTTCTTCTATTACTTCGGCGATGAGTTTGTGTACTGCGCCGTGGCTGCACCCGGGGCAGTAGTGCATTACGGTGTCGGTGAGTACCGGGGTTTTGCCGTATACTCGATTGGCCGGTTTTATGATTTCTTGTGTGGTCATGCGATTTTGTGTTGTTGGTTCATATTTTGTTTATAGGGAAAAGCGTTGTTTCAGGGCGTCGAGTACCTGTCCCGGGTCGGGTACCATACCGCCGAGGCGTCCGTAGTGTTTCACCGGCGTGCGTCCTTCTACTGCCAGCCGGATGTCTTCTATCATTTGTCCGGCGCTGAGTTCGACGGATAAAATGCCTTTCAGTTGCGGCGCCAGCCGTTGCAGTTCCGCCGTCGGGTAGGGAAAGAGGGTGATGGGCCGCAGTAAGCCGATTTTTAAGCCGGCGGCGCGCGCCATGGCGACTGTTTCCTGACAGATGCGCGCCATGGCGCCGTAGGCTACCAGGAGGTAGTCGGCGTCGTCGCACCGGATAGTTTCAAAGCGTACTTCTTTTGTCCGAATTTCGTTGTATTTTTTGATTAGTTTTTCGTTGAATCGTTCGGCGACGTCGGCATCCAGCGCCAGCGAAGTAATGATGTGCATGGGACGGTCGGTGGTTTTGCCGGTGGTTGCCCAGTCTCCTGCAATTTGCTGTATTTCGGCGTCTGTCCAGCGCGGTTTTAGGGGGCTTAGTTCTACTTTTTCCATCATTTGTCCTACGATGCCGTCAGCCAGAATCATTGCAGGGTTGCGGTATTTGAAGGCCAGGGCAAAACCCAGGTCGACAAAATCGTTCATTTCCTGTACCGACGAGGGGGCGAGTACAATGAGGTGGTAGTCGCCATGGCCGCCGCCTTTGGTAGCTTGAAAGTAGTCGCTCTGCGCCGGCTGGATGGTGCCAAGGCCGGGGCCTCCGCGTACTACGTTTACTACGAGACAGGGCAATTCGGCGCCTGCGAGATAACTGAGGCCTTCGCACATCAGGCTCAATCCCGGACTGCTCGACGAGGTCATTACTTTTTTTCCGCACGATGCGCCGCCGTAGAGCATGTTGATTGAGGATGTTTCGCTCTCGGCTTGCAGTACGACCATGCCTGTGGTTTCCCACGGTTTTTCTTCCATCAGCGTTTCCATTACTTCCGACTGGGGTGTGATGGGGTAGCCGAAATAGCCGTCGCATCCGCAGCGGATAGCGGCCAGTGCGATGACTTCATTACCTTTTTTAAGTACTTTCTCTGCCATGTGTTTGGAGTGTTTAGAGATTGATGATTCGTATTGGTTTGACGGATTTTTTGTTTCCCGTTATACTTTTACGCGATAGACCGTGATACATGAGTCGGGACAGACGGTTGCGCAGTTGGTACAGCCGGTGCATGAGTCGGGGGTTTGCATGTATGCAAAAGGGTAGCCTTTTGCATTGACTTCTTTGCTTAAGGCGATTACCTGAGTCGGGCAGTTGACAATACATATACTGCATCCTTTACATTGGGTAGTGTTTACTACAATTGCTCCTTTTAGTGCCATACGTTTTTTCGGGTTAAATATTACAATTTTTGCAAAAATACGTATTTTTTTTGATGAATCCAAGTTAAAAAGTATTTTTTTATTATAAATTATAAGGAGGGCGCCGCAAGGTTGACGCCGTTAAATTTTACGTAGATAGAAGGGAATCTTTGCGCCATGCCGCTTTCAGGCGTTTTAGTGGCAAATGTACGGATTGACGTTATTTTTACTGCACTTTCAGTATCTTTCCATTCTTTTATCCACCCCCTACCCTTCGTCCAGCCCCTCCCCCCGCCAGCGGCGGCAGCCGGCAGGCTCCCTCCCTCAAAAAATAAACGTGGCCGGTATCACTACCGGCCGCGTCCATTGTAAAGCATTCGCTTGCCATTTGCATGGAGCCGCCCTACGGAATGATTGCGCTTTGGATGTCGCCCCACAGGCCTTTTTCGCCGGTGGTGTTCTCCCAGCGGAGTGCGAAGTACAAGGTCTTACCACGGTCGTTGCCGGGGAAAGACAGTCGGAACGGCGTGTGCGTGTCGAACGACGAATGCGTGAGCGCTCCCCAGTCTTCCGGTGGCGTGTCGAGGACGGCCCATGCTATTTCCGCGCCGTGGACGCCGGCAGGTTTGGCCTTGCCCGCGCTGCTGGCGTCGTGGAAATGAATTTCCACTGTGGCCGGGCCGGGAAGGACTACCTGAGATTCCACCAGCGTAGTAGGCGCCGGCACCGGCGTATGCGATGTCTTGTGTACCGGCAGGCCGATGTCTTCGCGTTCCTGGTCGCTGATAGCAGGATTGTAGGTCAGGTAGATTCTTGCTAACCTGCGTATACCCTCTTCATACGCCTTCCGCGCTTCCTGTTTCTCTTTCACCGAGCCTTTGGTGCGCGTGGCCGGATGGCTGGCCATAGCGTAGGCGGTTTTCCACCGTATTTGCAGCGTCTGCAAGTCGACGACCTCTGTCGCCGGGATGTTCCACGCCGTTGCATTCGCCACAACGCCGGCTACCAACACATCCTGCCAACCATGAAAAGCCATGTCGGAATTCGGAATGTAATTTTTACCCATTTTTTTAGATACCCCCTTTCGAATCGTTAAATTAATACTAAAATTATAAGGTTTTTCATTCGGTTAGTATGGTTTCCAATCCGGCTCGGAAAGTTTTCGATCCAGTTCGGAAAGTTTTCGAGCCATATGATTTGTTCATGCTTCATTTTTTATTTTTCATTGCTAAAAGTAGCACCTCGAACCAACGATGGGAACTACTTAACGCACTTAATATAGTGTACCTGCATAGGACCATTCTCCCCGCCGCCACAGTTGCTGGGAGCTACCTCAGATGCCACACATGGGGAGGCAGTGAAGGACTCTTTGTAATACGTTCCGGGGTACCCCGGTGTGGGGGGGCTAATGACAGTACTGGTCCAATAGCACCTGTTACTTACATAACCACCAGGTAGACTATTTCTATTTTCGCACATACATACTGCTTCCGTTATTGTCGGCAGTCGCCAGCCCGGGCCTTTGTTTTGACAAACAGTCACAGCCTCGCCCCATGTTAGACGGTCTTCAGTCATAACATTTGATATCCCAGAAAAGTTACAGTTTGTCCAGCTTGCGCAATTGCCGTCGCAACACAAACGGCACGTACCGCTACAGTTGGATAGTCCTGCGGCGCAGCCGCAGGTAACGGCCTGCCCGTTTCCGCCCGGCGCAATAATCGTTCCGGTAACATTACCGGAGTATCCGCTGTAGCAGGTAATGCCGGAAGCGGTGTTGTAGGAGCGCACGGCGGCGGTGTAGTTGCCGGCGCCGGTACCGGCGTATTTTGGATTCCCCTGTCCGGATACAGCGCCCGTCCAGTCGTAATTGTTGTTGCCGCCCGAAGCGGTAAACGTAAGGTTGCTCCCTGCGCATACGGCGCCCGATACGGACAGCCCCGGCGTGCCCGGCACGGATACAATCGTCCCGGTAACGTTGCCGGTGTAGCTGCTGTAGCAGGTTACCTCGCCGGCGGTTTGTCGCGAGCGCACGGCGGCGGTATAGGCTCCGGCGGCGTCGCCGGTTGTCTTCGTGGCGCCGTCGCCGCTAACGTCGCCCGTCCAGTCGTACGCGCCGCTGCCGCCGGTGGCCGTGAAGGTAATAGCCGTGCCGCACGTCGGCCCGTTCTGGCTTAACGCCGGTACGCCGGGGTTCAGTATAGTGGCCTCCTGCGCATTGCTCACGGCCGTGCAGCCGGTAAGTTCGTCGGTAATTTTTACGGTATACAGGCCGGAGGCTGTAACCGGGAAATCCAATATGGCTCCTGCGCCGTTCTTCGACGCACCGACATTGACGGGCATAATCAGGCCGGATTGCAATTGGTAGCTGTAGCCCGTTTCGCCATAACAACTCAGCGCGGCCGACGAGACGCAAAGCGTCCCGCCGCCCGAA
>JAITKF010000031.1 GCA_031278545.1 Prevotellaceae bacterium | reverse complement strand
TTGAAGCGGTCGCTGGCAGCGAGCCCTGACAGCGCAACCGTCACCGTCGAACTAAACGTCGGCGTGAGCGTGCCGCGCAGATAAAACCCTCTTCCATTCAATGAACCGGTAATGACCGTCCCCGGCGCGGTGGCCGTGGGATTGGCCAGCGTGGCGGGCATCCATGCGCCCAACGAGCCGTTGGCGGCGATGGGCTGGTAATCGACAAACAACCACACGCTATCTAAGTGCCGCCCGCCGTCGGGCTCCTCGTTCCAATAGACATGGAAGCTGACGGTCGGCGGGGTCGTCGTATTGTTTGCGCCGAGCTGCTCGATGCGCACCACGCTCTGCCCATAACAAAAACCCCCGAATCCCCAAAAGAGAAACAGGAGCAGGACGGTAAGAAAACTTTTTTTCATCGTTGTAGTTGTAGTTGTTTATTACTTGTTGTTTGTTGTTGCTTATTGTCTAATTCCACAGTTCTTAACTTTTAACTCTTAGTTCATAGTTCTTAACTCTTAGTTCTTAGTTCTTAGTTTATCATCCCCGAATCACCGAAAAGCAGGGTTTGGTTGTCCTTCACGCCGTTGATTTCAACGGATTGACGCCTGTAAAGGGATTGACTCCTGTGAAACGAAAAAGCAGGAAAAGGAGTTACCTCTTTTCCTGCTTTTGAAAAGTCTAATTGTTGCCTGTTACGGAAAAATGTATTATATTGAACGCGTGCGCGCGTTATTATAGAAAAGGTGTCGCGCTGTGTGTGTGTGTGTGTGTGTGTGTGTGTGTGTGTGTGTGTGTGTGTGTACAACCATGCGGGTTTCCGGAGGCGTCAACCCCTACGGGCACAACGCTTTGCAGAGGCTCCTTCGAGAAGCCTTGCCATTCGCTAACTTCAGCGTTCATTGGAAAATATTTCCGCGTAGTAAGCATATTATTTTGGGTCATTTTAGCTTAAATTTATAATAACGCCGCAAAGGTATACTATTTTTTTAAATAGACAAAATTTTTTTATTTCCGTTCAGTTATTAGTTGAACTTACCATCCATGGACATCCAAATCACTGCGCAAGTCTATACACATTGGTTTCCCTGCGTTTGAAGCCCAATTTTTGATACAATTTATTGGCCGCCACTCTGGAGGGGCCGGATGTTAAATCAAGGCTGTGAATATTCTGCTTCTTTGCAAAATCTATTACAAATTCGACCAGCATGGCTCCTATCCCCCGACCTCTTTGGCTACCGTCGACCACCACATCTTCTATCCATGCTTTCGTTCCCGATGGAATCCGGTATGTTGCGAGGGTAATGCTCCCGATTATTTGCTCGTCCTCTTCGGCGACAAATAAAAAACAGGCATTGGATTCTACCATATTTTTTAAATGTTCGATGGTCGGCAACATCCCGCCGGTCGTTAATTGAGGTATTAATTGCGCGAACGCGTCTACGGTATCCGGTGTGATATTCAACAACCGTCTTATTTGTATGTCTCTGTTTATATACATCGCCTGTCGTTTTTTATAGCAGTAAAATTATGTTAAAAATTAAGAGACGGCAAAAGTACAAAAAATGAAAGCAACGGCAAAAAGTTGTTTTCCATTTCAGTAGCTCAACAACTCAACGACTCGACAATTTTTTGTATTTTTGCACGAAATTTCAACGAAATAGAATGAGTGATAATAATACTATATTAGCTAAATTGGAAGGACTTAGCCAGAAGTTTGAGACTATCGGCAGGCAGTTAGGCGAGCCGGATGTCGTGGCCGACATGAAGCGCTATGTTACCCTCAATAGAGAATATCGCGAGTTAGAGCCGATTGTAGCAGCGGCGTCAAAGTATAAAAAGGCATTGTCCGATTTGGCTAACGCCAAAGATATTTTGGTGAGCGAAAGAGATGCGGAATTACGCGAAATGGCCAAAGAAGAGATCGATTCGCTGGAAGCCGCCATTCCGCAGATGGAAGGAGACATCAAACTGCTATTGATTCCTGCCGATCCTCAAGACTCGAAAAATGCGATTTTGGAAATCCGCGCCGGTACCGGTGGCGATGAGGCTTCGATTTTTGCCGGCGAGTTGTTCCGCATGTATGTTAAATTTGCGGAGAAAAAAGGCTGGAAAATAGAGGTGAATTCCAGTTCCGAAGGTACGGTAGGCGGCTTTAAGGAAATCATTTGCGAAGTCAGAGGGAACGGCGTATATGGCGTGCTGAAGTATGAAAGCGGCGTGCATCGTGTGCAGCGTGTGCCGCAGACCGAAACGCAGGGACGGGTGCATACCTCCGCTGCATCGGTGGCCGTGCTGCCCGAAGCCGACGAGTTCGATGTAGAACTCAACGTAAACGACATCCGCAAAGATACTTTTTGTTCGTCAGGCCCCGGCGGGCAATCGGTCAATACGACTTATTCGGCCATCCGGCTGACGCATATCCCTACGGGACTGGTCGTACAGTGTCAGGACGAGAAGTCGCAAATCAAAAACTATGACAAGGCGCTGACTGAATTGCGCACGCGGTTATATAATTTGGAGTACGAAAAATACCTGAACGAAATTTCGAGCAAACGCCGGACAATGGTCTCTACTGGCGACCGGTCGGCGAAGATACGCACTTACAATTACCCGCAAAGCCGCGTTACCGACCATCGGATTAATTATACCATGTACAATCTGCCGGTGTTTCTGGATGGCGATATTCAGGATGTCATCGACCAACTGCAGATGGCCGAAAATGCCGAACGCCTCAAGGATACCGATATGTAACGCTGTCCGGCATCGGCGTACAGCCATCGGGCTTTTTACGCTTTACGTTTGCCGAGTTAACCGCCCATGAAAAAGGGAATACCGTTTTTTAGACAATTTAGCTTTTTCGGAAAATCGCCGCATCACCCGAAGTTTGGGGGTCTGGAGATATTGAAATACATCGGGCCGGGGTTGCTGGTTACGGTGGGGTTCATTGATCCGGGCAACTGGGCGTCGAACATTGCCGCCGGCGCCGACTACGGCTACACGCTTTTGTGGATGGTAACACTTTCGACCATAATGCTGATTATTCTGCAGCATAACGTAGCGCACTTGGGTATTGCTACCGGACTGTGCCTTTCCGAAGCCACGACAACCTACTTCCGCAAACCGCTGGCCTATTCTATTCTTAGCACGGCCATGCTGTCGTCGGTATTTACGTCGCTGGCTGAAATTTTAGGTGCGGCCATTGCGTTGAACATGTTGTGCGGGTTGCCGGTGAAAATCGGAGCGCTACTGTCTGCCGCGCTGGTGTTGGTATTGCTCTTTACCAACTCCTACCGTAAAATCGAACGCTGGATTATCGGTTTTGTATCGCTTATTGGGATTTCGTTTATTTACGAGTTATCGCTGGTGCAAGTAGAATGGGGCGAGGCATTGCACGGGTGGGTAGTCCCCGGCATCCCGGACGGGTCGATTCTAATCATCATGAGCGTGTTGGGAGCGGTAGTCATGCCGCATAACTTATTTCTGCATTCCGAAGTTATCCAAAGCCGGCAGTGGAATCTGCAAGACCCGAAAATCATCAAGAAACAATTGCGGTACGAGTTTTTTGATACGCTTTTTTCGATGGTCATCGGCTTTTGCATTAACAGCGCAATGATTATTCTGGCGGCAGCCACGTTTTTTCAAGACCATACGCCTGTAACCGAACTTCAGCAGGCGCAAACCATGCTTCGTCCGTTGCTGGGGACAAATGCCGCAATGGTCTTTGCGGTGGCGTTGCTCTTTGCCGGCATTGCGTCAAGCGTTACATCGGGTATGGCGGGCGGGAGCATTTTCTCCGGCATGTTTTCCGAACCCTACGACATCAAAGACCGCCATTCAAAAACCGGCGTGTTGCTGTCGATTATGGTAGCGGCGTTGCTCATTTTGTTTATCAGTAATCCGTTTCAGGGTCTGCTCCTGTCACAGATGGCGCTGAGCATACAGTTACCGGTAACAGTCATCACACAAATTTACCTGACTTCCTCAAAGAAAGTAATGGGCGTGTATGCCAACCGAAAATTCTCCATCGCACTGCTGGCGTTGATTGCCGTAGTGATTTGTTACTTGAATATACGGTTGTTCCTGTCGGTACTGTAATATCATTCGGATTGACCGATTTGCCGGTACGGTTAGAACCGTTCGACCCAGGCGTTCAGGTATTCCACATCGGTACGCTTAAATCCGTCGAGCATTTCTGTGGCTTCGCGTCTCGATTTGTAGCGATATGCGCTGATTTTATACTGGCCGTCCGAATGAATAATTTCGCACTTGTCGCACACGCCGGCATTTTTCTGTTCTCTCATAACCGATTCGGCGGTAGCCTCGTCGGAATATGCCCCTAAAATGACATGATAGTATTGCCTTTTGGCGGCACCATGTCGTACAGGTTTCTTTACTTCCGGCGGCGGCGTATTAGTAACAGCCTCTTGTTGTGGCGTAGTTTCTACTACAAGCGCTTGCGGGTAGTCATCCTCCGGCGTTGTTTGCAGGGCCGCCTCCGATTGCGAACGATAATGGTCGTGCACCATATACAGCGCAAATCCTGCGGCAGCTAATAAAATTATTGCTACGATAATAATAATGTAGCGGTTTGTTTTTGAACCTTCCATATCTTCTGGTTCCTCCTTATTTATAGTTGAAATAATGGGTTTTATAACCGGAGAGCCTGATACAGGCTCCGGATTCTGTATCGTAATCGGATTTGTGGATACTTCCGACAACGGTGTAATACTCAATTCGTCTAAACCGGCTGACTCGGGTAATAAGTTTAAATCGTCGTCCTTCTCAAAAAGATAGTCTCCGTCGGCGGTAATGCGCAAAGTTCCAAAGTCGGGAAATTCAACGCGCTTCCCTTCGTTCAGGGCTGTTTGTATGTCGGTTGAGAGTTGTGCTATTTGTTGTTTGGCTTCGTCGAGCGGAATAGATTCTTTGGCTGCCACCCGCGCTTCCAACAGACCGTCGTTCCAAAGTTCTTCCTCCCGAAATTCAATAGTTTTCGTGGGCGGCAACAAGGATTTGCCGTTTTTGATTAGCGTCGCTGACTTATATTCCGTTTTGAATGCACCCATCCCCGGAAACGAAACACGATTGTGCTCGCGCAACAATTCTACCAAAATGGTACTGATTTTAAAAAGACTTACAGCCATAACTATACTTGGTTTTGCAAAGATAGGGATAATTCTTGAATATTGTTCATTTATTGTTAATAAATTTTTACTAATCGTACTAAATAGTATTTTCACTTTATTCGTTTTTGAAGCGCATACATTTCGTCCCGGAATATTGCGGCTGACTGAAAATCAAGTTTCTTAGCTGCTTCTTCCATACGATGACGGGCTGTGGCAATGGCTTTTTGCAAGGCTTCTTCGCTCATGTAAGCTACGACGGGGTCGGCGGCGATGTCCGGCTTTTCTTCGTCATATGTGTAGCTTACCGGTGAAATTTGCTCGCCGCTGAAAATAGCGCGTCCGCTCTTGATGGCTTGCTGGGGTGTGATGTTGTGCGTTTCGTTGTATTTTAATTGTTTTTCACGACGGCGGTTGGTCTCGTCAATCGTGCGTCGCATGGATTCGGTAATTTTATCGGCATACATGATAACCAGTCCGTTGACATTCCTCGCGGCACGTCCGGCAGTTTGCGTCAGCGAGCGTGCCGTACGCAGAAATCCTTCCTTGTCGGCGTCGAGGATGGCAACCAGCGACACCTGCGGCAAATCCAACCCTTCGCGCAGGAGATTGACGCCAACCAGTACATCAAACAGTCCGCGTTGCAGGTCCTCCATGATTTGTACCCGCTCCAGCGTCTCGACGTCGGAGTGAATGTAGCGGCAACGGATGTGGATGTTTTCCATATATTTTGTCAGGTCTTCGGCCATGCGTTTGGTGAGCGTAGTAATCAGCACCCGCTCGTCGATGGCGGAGCGTTTAGCAATTTCATCAATCAAATCGTCAATCTGGTTGAGCGACGGACGTACTTCTATCACTGGGTCGAGCAAACCGGTAGGACGAATTAATTGCTCGACGACAATTCCTTCACAGCGTTTCAGTTCATAATCGGCCGGCGTAGCGCTTACATAGACCGTTTGCCCGACAAGGGATTCAAATTCTTCAAACGACAGCGGACGGTTGTCTGCCGCCGCAGGTAAGCGGAAGCCGTATTCTATCAATGTTTGCTTGCGCGAACGGTCGCCGCCAATCATGGCGCGCACCTGCGGTAACGTAACGTGGCTTTCGTCGATAAACGTGATGAAATCGTCCGGGAAATAATCTATCAGGCAGAAGGGACGCGACCCGGCGCTACGCCCGTCGAAGTAGCGCGAATAATTTTCGATGCCCGAGCAATAGCCCAATTCCTTAATCATTTCCAAATCATATTCGACCCTCTGTTTCAGTCGCTTTGCTTCCGCCGGTTTACCGATAGACAGAAAAAAATCATGTTGCTTCAGCATGTCGTCTTGAATAGAACGGATGGCTGTATGCATACGTTCTTTTGTGGTAACAAATAAATTAGCCGGATAGATAACCACGCTTTCCGGCTCGTCGAGGGTGCGCCCGCCAAGGGGTTCAAACATTTCGATTTTTTCTACTTCGTCGCCCCAGAATACAATACGATACGCATAATTGCCATAGGCCAAATGCACATCGACCGTATCGCCTTTGACGCGGAACGTACCGTTTTTGAAATCGGTTTCGTTACGTGAATATAAACTGTCGACTAACGAATAAAGCAGTTTATTGCGCGACAATGCCTGTCCGCATCGCACTGACACCGCCGTCGCATGGAAATCATCGGGATTACCGATGCCGTATAGACACGAAACGCTGCAAACGACTATTATATCACGCCTTCCCGAAAGTAACGACGAGGTAGCGCTCAAACGCAGCTTTTCAATTTCGTTGTTAATACTCAAATCTTTTTCGATATAAGTATCGGTAGTCGGAAGGTAGGCTTCGGGCTGATAATAATCGTAGTACGATATAAAATATTCGACAGCGTTGTGCGGGAAAAAAGTTTTAAACTCGCCGTAGAGTTGCGCCGCTAAGGTTTTATTATGGCTTAAAACCAACGCAGGTCGTTGTAATTGGGCAATGACATTGGCCATGGTAAATGTTTTGCCCGAGCCGGTTACGCCCAACAATGTACTCGTCGGAACGCCGTCGCGCAGAATCTGCACAAGTTGTGCAATCGCTTCCGGTTGGTCGCCGGTAGGTTGATATGCTGCTGTAATCGAAAAGTTCATGAGACAAAGATACAAAAGAATTAAGAATTGCGTGAAGCAGTCCACGACAGGAGAACAATATCAATAGTAGGGGCAAAAAATGTTTCACTCCTACTCCTGTTCCTTATCCATTGGTTAAAACCAACGGCAATGAAACCGGACGGAGGGCGTCCATCCATATAATCCGATAACCATCCGTAGAAATTTGCATGGATATGTAAATAAAGTGTCGAACCAAAACGCGCAGGCGTCTCTACGCAGGGATGAGAGGAGCCCAAAACCGAATTAGGGAGTCCCATACAAAAAATGGGGTCGATACCAAACGAAATATGTGGTTCCACAATCAGTTGGTGTAGCTCAATAAACAAGTTGTTTATTGAGTATAAACATAAAAATAAAAACCATGAGCAGAGTTGATGACTGGTTATCCCCACAACCATGAAGTCTTGTTTAAAAAGAGTAAATTATTGTTGTCGGCTTCAACCGACGGTTTAAAAAACAAAAAAATTCCTACCTTTGCACCACTAATTTTTTTGTCAACCCTAAAATATAAATAGTAATGAAAAAAATAGCATGTATTGTATGTTTGCTCTGCGCGATACAATTGACCGCGCAGACGGAGAAAGAAAAAGAAAAGTTCTTGGGCAAAATCGCGAAGAGCGACACCGAGATAGCCGATCCTAAAAAAGGCGCCGATCCTAAAACATGGATTAACCGCGCACAACTTTTTAAGGATATTTACGATGCGCCGCGCAAAAATTTAGTCCTCGGCATCGCGCAGTTGCAAGTAAAATTACTTTTCAAAGATGAAAAATTCAGAACCGATAACGTAGAAATCGACGGCACGGCTTACGAAATTCTGCGTTCTACCGACAAAAAACTGTATTTCGATGAATCGGGCGTACTGGCATTCTGGATTATTGAAGACAAGGTGGTCGACGACCCGTTGCTTAAAGCCAGTGAGGCATACGTGAAGGCGTATGAGTTAGACGCCAAAGGCAGCCAGACAAAAAAAATCAAAGAAGGCTTGACTATCTTGTCCTACAATCTTCTTCAGGAAGGATCGGCGGCCTATACGCTGCATGAATACGACAAAGCGTTACACTGCTTCGAGAACGCCCTTAAAATTACCGACCACCCGACAATCAATATAATTGATTCAGCCAATGTGTATAACACCGGGTTGATTGCACGTTTAGCCGGTGACAATGAAAAGGCGATTGAGTATTTCGGCAAAGCCATCGAAATCGGCTACGAATCACAGGGAAATGCCTATGCCAACTATGCGTCGCTGTTGCGCGAGCGGGGCGACACTTTGAAGTCGATGGAGATATTAAACCAGGCCTTTATCAAATACCCGAAAAATCAGGACATCCTCATACAATTAATCAATGCCTACATGTCGGCCGGCAGCGACTTGTCGGCAGCCCTACCTTTCATTAAAGAAGCGCAGCAAAACGAACCCGACAATGCCAGCCTCTATAATGCCGAAGGGATTATCTACGAACAATTGAAGGAAGTAGAGAAAGCATTTGAAAGCTATATGAAAGCGCTGGAACTTGACCCTGACTACTTCGCCTCGCAGTACAGTATCGGCGCACTGTTTTACAATCAGGCGGTGGAATTGCAAAATGAAGCGGGGAACGAATTGGACGACGCCAAATACCGCCAACTGGACGAAGCGATGAAAGCGGCGTTCAAACGTGCGTTGCCTTATCTGGTACGCGCTCACGAATTGATGCCCGAAGAACGTTCGATAGTCGAAACCGTGCGGGGCATTTATTACCGCTTCCGCGAAGAAAGCCCCGACTTGAGCGAACGATTTGAATACTACTCAAAGATGTTAGAAACGATGTAGTTTCTATTTATTGTAATAATAGTTGTTCTTGACGAAAAAGGAATTCCTTTCTGGGATTCCTTTTTTCATGGTCACCGTACAGGACATACAACTTTGCGCTGGAACAGGATCGACGTATTTAAAATTATAAAAATCGACGATTATTAACCACTTGGAGTAAAGATTAGCTTATCAAACTATTCAAAACTTAGAATTAGTAAGTTTGTATAGGCCACAAATTATTTCTTTTTGCCATAAACAACATTAACGTGTATTGTATCATTATTTCTCTTTTAGAATAACATTTTTTTTGCATCTGAATCATGTCAAAAAGCGCCTGATTACCTCATTATAACTCGCTACGGTATAAGGTTCCTCTTTGGTTTGTAAAAGTTGTTGCGAGGGTATCTTTTCATTATATGATTTTCAGTAATCTGTTGCTGCAAATCTCGCTGCATATTTTTTTACTCTGTCCCACAACCTTGTTCACGGTTCTGTTCTTCTGTTTCCAGTAACGGAATCAACGAACTCACAGGCCGTTCTATCAATAGAATTCCAAATCTATGCATAGTTTCTTTTAAACCCATATAAGTGTGCAATTCGTCTAATTCCATCTCTTTTACAGGTTTGGCACTGCGGATTTTTGATTGTTCCGAACCGTATTTTTCACCCAATTAATTACTGTAACGTGGCTTACATTCAACAACCTGCCGATTGAACGAAATCCCAATCCCTCCGGATACATTGATAAATCAAATCACCTTTTTTCCTCGGTATCAAAAATTTGAGAATAATCAAGAGTAAAATTATTTCCGCAATCTTTGCATTTGTAGCGTTGTCTGCCTCTGATTATTCCATTTTTTACATAGTGTCCTGATTGACACTTTGTACATTTCATAAAAAGTTTTTTGTTGCAAGGATAATGAATCTATTTTATATTACCAAATCCATCAAAATACGAATTTGCCAACTTTAAGGAAAAGTTCGATAGCAACACCTGCCATACCGGTATTCAATAAATACTTGTGTTTTCCATGGTGTCGCGCAATCTGGTCAACTCACATGCCGTTGTCCCGTAGCGCTGCTTTAAAATTTTTTGGCACTGTGTATCCAAAATACAAGCAAAAATGCTATCTTTGTGCACGTCAAGACCGCAGCATCTGTCCATAAACTTACATTTAAATTGTTTGACAATTATTTAATTTAAGCTACAAAGGTAGCATTTGTACCTCGAGTACGGTACTAAGCGCGACAAGGTGGCCTCGATTTTTATTTCACGCGCTTGGAAAACCCAAGTTTTTCATGTAATTTTGCAACCATTATTTTTATTATTTAATTAAATATTTCAGTACTATGGTAAATTACAAAAATATTGGACTGGTAAACTCCCGCGGACTGTTTACCGATGCGATTACCGGAGGATATGCAATTCCGGCATTCAATTTTAATAACATGGAACAAATGCAGGCGATTATCGCGGCGTGCGTCGAAACAAAATCACCGGTGATTTTACAGGTGTCGAGCGGCGCGCGGAAGTATGCCAACCAGACCCTGCTTCGTTACATGGCACAAGGTGCGGTAGAGTATGCCAAAGAACTGGGTGTAGCCGTTCCTATTGTACTACACCTCGACCACGGCGACACGTTTGAATTATGCAAATCGTGCATCGAATACGGCTTTTCGTCGGTAATGATCGACGGCTCGCATCACGACTATGCGAAAAACGTAGAACTGACAGCACAAGTCGTAGAATACGCCCATCAATACGACGTAACAGTCGAAGGCGAATTAGGCGTGCTGGCAGGCATCGAAGACGATGTGAAAGCCGAACACCATACCTATACGCAGCCCGAAGAAGTAGAAGATTTTGTAAAGAAAACCGGCGTTGATTCGCTGGCCATTTCTATCGGTACGTCGCACGGTGCATTCAAATTTAAACCCGGCCAAAAACCGGAAATCCGCCTGGATATTCTCGCCGAAATCGAAAAACGCATCCCCGGTTTCCCTATAGTCCTCCACGGTGCATCAAGCGTTCCTCAGGACATTGTGGCCGAAATCAATCACTATGGCGGCAAACTGAAAGACTCAATCGGCATTCCCGAAGAACAACTGCGAGCCGCCGCCAAATCGGCCGTATGCAAAATTAATATCGACAGCGACGGACGTCTGGCGATGACCGCCGCTATCCGCAAAGTATTTGTCGAACAGCCCGCCGAATTTGATCCGCGTAAATACTTAGGGCCGGCGCGCGACAAGTTGAAGGCGCTTTATGTCCATAAAATAAAAGAAGTATTGGGAAGCGACAACAAAGCATAGACGGGGACTTTATTCAAAAAATTATGTGGAAACGTTACGCCGTTCTTATTTTCTTACTATGTGTCGCAAGTAAAAGCGCCATGTGCCGGACAGCCGGCGATGGCCAGGGTCTCGAATCGGACGATCTGATAGGCGGCCACCCGATAAAGTTTGCCATGCCCATTCTGGTGATTGCGCCTGACGCACGCGCCGGCGGAATGGGCGATATCGGCGTAGCTACTACCCCGTCGACAAACGACCAAAATTGGAATGCCGCTAAATACATCTTTATCGAATCGCAAACAGGAGTGAGCCTTTCGTATATCCCCTGGTTACGCAATATCGGTTCGAGTAACATCAACCTGTTTTATTTGACAGCTTATCATCGCTTCGACGATAAAAATGCCATCGGAGCGAGTCTCCACTACTTTTCCGTCGGTAGTCTCGATCTTCGCGATGTGAATAATAATTTCCTCAACACGACCAACCCCTCCGAATGGGCGGTCGATTTTTCCTATTCCCGTTTGCTGGGCGATCATTTTTCGATGTCGCTTACCGGTCGGTATATCCGGTCTGATATTTCGGGTGGATATACCGACGTACAACGCGGCGTACGCATTAAAGCAGCCTATGCTGTGGCAGCCGACGTCGGGTTGTACTATTTCAGGCCTGTCGATTGGGGGAACCGCGCCGGCGTGTTTTCCTTAGGAGCGGCCATCAGCAATATCGGGTCGAAAATGAATTATTCGAGTACCGGCGACGAAGTACGTTCCTATTTTCTCCCGACGACCTTGCGCATTGGTGGCGCATGGACGGCTAATCTCAATGACCGGCACGATATTGCCGTCAATCTGGAGCTGAGTAAATACTTAGTGCCTACGCCCGAAGCGTCCGGCGCGATTCCAAATGTCAGTATCTTTCAAGGCATGATGCAGTCGTTCTACGATGCGCCGGGCGGCCTTTCGGAAGAGTTGCAGGAAATCATGCTGGGCGCAGGACTTGAATATACGTACATCCGCCATTTTATGGCGCGCGCCGGCTATTACCACGATACGAAAAGTCCGAACCGGAAATATTTTACAGTCGGCGCAGGTATCCGCTACCAAATCTACACGCTGGATATAGCCTACCTCATTCCGACATTTTCCGGCTTTACCAATCCGCTGGCCAATACCATACGGATAACCTTATCGGTCGATTTCGGCAACACTGGACGTTCCCGCTCGCAACGGACAAGCACAAAGAACACCGGCGAGTCGGACTTCTTCTCCTATTAACAACATGACTCCTGTTCGCATCGGCAACGGTTTTGATGTACACCGACTGGCTGCAGGCCGTCCGCTATGGTTGGGAGGCATCCGTATCCCGCACCACAAAGGCAGTGTTGCCCATTCCGACGGCGACGTGCTGATTCATGCCATCTGTGATGCTTTGTTAGGCGCGGCAGCGTTGCGCGACATAGGCGTGCACTTCCCCGATACCGATAAGGCCTACAAAGATGTCGACAGTAAACAGCTATTGCAGGCGACCATGCAATTAGTACGGAGCGCCGGCTATGAAGTAGGCAATATTGATGCGGTCGTTTGTCTGGAACAGCCGAAAATCAAAGACTATATTCCTGCAATGCGGGAAACATTGGCGCGGGTCATGGGCATTGCCGTCGTGCAGCTTTCGATTAAGGCGACCACTTGCGAACAGTTAGGCTATGTAGGGAGAGAAGAAGGCGTGTCGGCTTATGCAGTAACAATTCTACAATTTAAATTGGAGAACTCATAAAAAAATTGTACTTTTGCACTTCCAAAATAAAGCGGCGCGGTAGCTCAGTTGGTTAGAGCGTATGATTCATAATCATGAGGTCTCCGGTTCAATCCCGGATCGCGCTACAAAAAGGCAAAGGGCGTTCAAGAAAGAGGACGTCCTTTACTGTTTCCAGATTCTCTATAAAAATCCATAAAAATTTGTCGAAATGAGTCGCTTTACGAAAAAAAAATACTACCTTTGTACCTTTCTTTTTTTTGATTAACTTATTTAGTTAATCAAAAAAATGGCAATGATTGATAATCAGGAGAAAAGAAGATAGTTTTTGTGGAAGGAGACGAATTTTGGGAAGAATCGAGGATGAAATTGACATACTTAGGTTGCTCCAATAACTATAAAAATAAGGATTTATAGCGAAAAAACGGGGAACGAATGAGTGGAAGAAAGAGTGTGCCTTTTTACAAATTGGAAAAAGTAAACTCACGGTTATAAGAATGTTATAACTCGACGATGCAAAGAATTACCGGCGGAGGAAAAAGAGATGAAGAGCGATAGAAGAGATTAGAAATGAAGAACTATGAGAGGGAAAAAAAGGTTTTGATTAACTAAATAATTTAATCAAAAAGAATAACGATTAAGAACAAAAAAGAAGTAAAACAAATTTAGAATAACGAAACAATGAAAAAATTGATTTTAACAACTGTTTTAATCCTAAGCTTATCGACCGTTTGGGGACAAACGCAAGTCGTGCAAGTCGAACAACTGTCCGCCACTTACGGCGCGTCGCCTACCGTTACTTTCCGCGTCTACTGGACAACCCCGCCTGACGACAACCGCCATCGCTCCAAGGTATGGCTGTTTGTCGATTACCAGCTTGTCGATAACAATGGCCCTGCCGGCGCATGGACGCCCGCTACCATTGCCTCCGTCGTATCGGTGTCCGACGGCTCGCCCTCGTATCCGGTCGCGCTGCCCTATCGCGGCTTCTACCTGCAAGGCAACTCGGCGGGCGCGTTCAGTTCGACCGTAACCATAGCGCTGGAAGGATTGGCCAACAAAAAATTCAATTGGTGCGTTTATGCGACCGACTATCCACCCAACGCTACCTTGCAGTCTGGCGGCTATATCCTGCGCGGCACGCCTCCATTCATTATTAACGACACTATCACTGAGCCTACGCATACCTTCGGTGCGGGCACGTGTATCACCTCTATTACCGACGCCACCGGCTGCCCGGGCTTCGTGGTTAACCAGCCTATTGTTACCGGCAGTATTTTAACCACCGGCGAGACCG
>JAITKF010000025.1 GCA_031278545.1 Prevotellaceae bacterium | reverse complement strand
TCCTAATAGATGTGAAAACAGAGCGTTGAAAGGCAAAAGGCAGGGGACGAAAAAGGGGAAGAATGGTTGTATTTTTAAAAGGACTGCAAAGAATAAGCAGGAGATCATAAGGATATTATAAAAATAAAATAGACAACGGTAGCGCCGGAGAAAAAATGGGCGCCGGACGATAGAAATGACTAAAAATGAGAGCGTGGAAAAAGAAAAAAGGGATTTTGATTAACTAACTAATTTAATCAACGATTGAACCTGCGGCAAAGGTATGATTTTTTTTAAAACCAGCCAAAAAAGAGTGTAAAAAGAGGGAATTTTTTGACCTATGAACTATTCCGCCTCCCTCGACAATTCCTAATTCCTAATTAAAATCCTATCTTTGCACAAAAATTAATAAAGCGAATCGTTTCATGCAAAATCAGGCTATAAGAAAAGTATTGCTACTCGGGTCGGGGGCGTTAAAAATCGGCGAGGCGGGAGAGTTTGACTATTCCGGTTCGCAAGCGTTAAAGGCATTGCGCGAGGAGGGCATCGAGACCATTTTGATTAATCCGAATATTGCTACCGTGCAAACATCGGAAGGCGTTGCCGACAAGATTTATTTTTTGCCCGTAACGCCTTTTTTTGTGGAACGGATCATCGAAAAAGAACGTCCCGACGGCATCCTGCTGGCATTTGGCGGACAAACGGCCTTAAATTGCGGCGTACAGCTGTTTCACGCAGGCGTACTTGAAAAATATAAGGTGCAGGTGCTCGGCACGCCGATACAGGCCATCATCGACACGGAAGACCGTGAGTTGTTCGTTAAAAAACTGGAAGAAATCAATGTCAAGACCATTCGTAGCGTCGCGGTGGGTAATCTGACCGACGCCCGGCAAGCGGCGGCGACGCTGGGCTATCCGGTCATCATTCGGGCGGCCTACGCGCTGGGAGGGCTGGGTAGTGGCTTCTGCGATAACGAAAACGAACTTGACAAATTGGCCGCCCGCGCCTTCGCACATTCGCCGCAGATGCTGGTCGAAAAATCGCTGAAAGGATGGAAGGAAATCGAATACGAAGTCGTTCGTGACCGCTACGATAATTGCATTACCGTATGTAATATGGAAAACTTCGACCCGCTGGGCATTCACACAGGCGAAAGCATCGTCGTGGCGCCGTCGCAAACCCTTAGCAACAGCGAATACCAGAAATTGCGCGAACTATCAATACGCATCATCCGCCACATCGGGATTGTGGGCGAATGCAATGTGCAATACGCCTTCGACCCACAGTCGGAAAACTATGCCGTCATTGAAGTCAATGCGCGGCTAAGCCGGTCGTCGGCGCTGGCCTCGAAGGCGACGGGCTACCCGCTAGCGTTCGTTGCGGCAAAACTGGCGCTGGGTTACGGGCTGTTCGACCTGAAGAATGCCGTAACCAAATCGACGACTGCCCTATTTGAGCCGGCGCTGGATTACATCGTCTGCAAAATCCCACGCTGGGACCTATCGAAATTCCACGGCGTATCGCGCGAAATAGGCAGCAGCATGAAAAGCGTGGGCGAGGTGATGGCCATCGGGCGGTCGTTCGAGGAAGCCATACAGAAAGGACTGCGCATGATAGGACAGGGAGCGCACGGCTTTGTCGCCAACAAAGAAATGCAAACGGACGACATCGACAAAGCCCTGCACGAACCCACCGACAACCGCATCTTCGTAATCTCGGAAGCGCTTCGCAAAGGCTATACCATCGACCAGATTCACGCCCTGACAAAAATCGACCGCTGGTTCCTCTACAAATTACAACGAATTATCCACACGGCCACCGCGCTGGAAGATGTCCCGTCGCTACCGGCATTACCCGAAGCGCTACTGCGCACGGCCAAACAACAGGGGTTTTCCGATTTCCAAATAGCCCGGCTCATCGGCAACGATACGACCGATACGGACCAGATGGCGCACGAGGTCCGCGCCCTGCGCAAAGCAAAAAGCATCGTGCCGGTCGTCAAACAAATTGACACGCTGGCCGCCGAATATCCGGCGCAAACCAATTATTTATACCTGACCTACAACGGCACGGCTAACGACATCCGCTACACAAACGACAAACCATCCGTCATTGTACTGGGCTCGGGCGCCTACCGCATCGGCAGCTCCGTCGAATTTGACTGGTGCAGCGTCAACGCCCTGCAAACCATTCGGCGTGAAGGACGCTGCGGCGTGATGATTAACTACAACCCCGAAACCGTCAGCACCGACTACGACATGTGCGACCGCCTCTACTTCGACGAACTGACCTTCGAGCGCGTGCTGGACATCGTAGAACTGGAAAACGACTCCCCCCTGCTCCATAAAGAAGGAACATCCGGCGGCGGCGGCCTGCTGGCCGGCGTAGTAGTATCCGTCGGCGGGCAGATACCTAACAACCTGGCATTACGGCTGGCGGCAACAGGCGTTACCATTTTAGGAACATCGGCGCAAAGCATCGACAATGCCGAAGACCGCCACAAATTCTCATCAATGCTCGACCACCTGCATGTCGACCAGCCGCGATGGAAAGAATTAAGCAGCATGGACGAAATCGGACGCTTCGTTGAAGAGGTCGGCTTTCCCGTACTTGTACGCCCCTCGTACGTCCTGTCGGGCGCAGCCATGAACGTATGCTCCAACACCACAGAACTGGAACAGTTCCTCAAACTGGCCGCCAACGTATCGAAAAAACACCCCGTCGTCGTAAGCGCCTTCATCGAAAACGCAAAAGAAATCGAATTAGACGCCGTAGCCCACAAAGGCGAAATGATAGCCTACGCCATCTCCGAACACATCGAATTTGCAGGCGTACATTCGGGCGACGCTACCATCCAGTTTCCCCCGCAAAAACTATATGTAGAAACCGCGCGACGCATCAAAAAAATCGCACGGCAAATTGCACAAGCCCTCCAAATATCGGGACCGTTCAACATCCAGTTCCTCGCCAAAGAGAACGACATTAAAGTAATCGAATGCAACCTGCGGGCATCGCGAAGTTTCCCGTTCGTATCAAAGGTTTTAAAGATAAATTTCATCGACATTGCCACGAAAATCATGTTAGGACTACCGGTCGAAAAACCGAATAAAAATGCATTCGACCTCGACTACGTGGGCATCAAAGCCTCGCAATTTTCCTTCACCCGCCTGCAAAAAGCCGACCCCGTCCTGGGCGTCGACATGGCCTCGACCGGCGAAGTAGGCTGTCTCGGCGACGACAGCCCCGAAGCCATACTCACAGCCATGCTGTCGGTAGGCTACCGGATACCCGCAGCCGGCATCCTGCTCTCCACCGGCGACGCCCGGCAAAAAGCGTCAATGCTACACAGTGCCCGCCTGCTACACAAAAAAGGCTACCGCCTATACGCCACCACCGGTACCCAAAAATACCTGGAAGAAAACGGCATCCCCACCCTCCTCGCCCACTGGCCCGACGAGGAAGGACAACCCCAGGCGCTCGACCTCTTACGCACAAGGCAAATCGACTTTGTGGTGAACATCCCCAAAAACCTGTCGCCCCGTGAACTGACCAAAGGCTATCAGGTACGACGCACCGCCATTGACTTTAATATCCCACTCATCACCAACGCCCGGTTAGCCGCCGCCTTCATCAACGCCTTCTGCGAACTCAATGAAAAAGACATCCCGATAAAAAGCTGGGACGAGTATTAAAGACTTATCCATCCTTTTCCGGAATCAGCCGTTCGGCCGTCCCCGCCAGCAATCTATCCCCGTCCTACGGGCAGTGGCTTTAGCCGGTGGACAAAGAGTTAGGAGTATTTCAAGCATGAACTTCATGGGGCGTT
>JAITKF010000014.1 GCA_031278545.1 Prevotellaceae bacterium | reverse complement strand
CTCTCCTGTTTTTGGGTTGTAGAGGATGACGGTTCCTTCCGGGTTTGCGGTATCCCCGTCTTTGACAAAGTATTTGTTTTGGTCGGCGTCGGTGGCAAGGATGATGGCTCCGGATTTGTCCTCAAAATACCTCCTGAAGCATTCCCTATATTAAAAAAATACGAAGACGAAACACGCCTTCTAAACGTACACAAAAGATATTCCACTTACGGTACATTCAACGCCGCACTAAACAAAGGGTTAAAACAAATCAACTGTGGCGTAGAAAACCTCACATTCTACGCCATACGGCACACATGGGCCACCATAGCCGAAAACAACGTCGGATTAAGCACATCCCTTGTAGGACGATGCTTAAACCATATAGACGAAAATTTAAAGACCACCAAAGGATACATAAAAACCAACTGGCGGCCAGTAAATAACGCAAACCGGCAAGTATTAGACTTCCTTGCCTTAGGAGTAGGGATAAACGATGAAGAATAAATCCATTTTCGGCATCCATTTCGGCATACCTTTTCAGGCACAACAGTCAAAAATATTACCGATTTTCGGAAACCATAAAGGCCTTTCATTTTGGAAAGGCCTTTATATACTATATTTTCCTTATTCTTAATTGGCGATTCCGGAGGGACTCGAACCCACGACCCACAGCTTAGAAGGCTGTTGCTCTATCCAACTGAGCTACGGAACCATGCAATTGCTTTTTGATTTTTGTTCAAAATCTAAAATTTAGCGGCAAAGATAGTAAAAACGTAGGCTATGTGAAAATTTTAAATTTAGCTAAGCGCCATTTTTGTAGTCGGTAGGCAATGGCTACGCCTAAGACGCCAAATCCGTATTTGACGCTGCGGCGGATGTTGATTGACGATGCTTCTTTAAAGTATTTCGTCGGGCAGGTGATTTCGCCGATTTCAAATCCTTTGAAAAAAAGTTGTGCCAGCATTTGGTTGTCGAATACAAAGTCATCTGAATTAACGGCATAGTTGACCGTTTGCAACGCCGAGCGCGAGAAAGCGCGGTAGCCGGTGTGATATTCACTTAGTTTTTGCCGCATTAATATATTTTGTGTCCACGTCAGTAAGCGGTTGGCTACGTATTTGTATAAGGGCATTCCGCCATGTAGGGCTCCGCGTCCCAAAATGCGCGAGCCAAGCGCTACCGGGTATACATCGTTCGCAATGACATAACACATGGCCGGTAGCAGCATCGGCGTATACTGGTAGTCGGGATGCAGCATGACGACAATATCGGCATTCAGTTCTAAGGCTTTATTATAGCATGTTTTCTGGTTACCGCCGTAGCCGCGGTTTTGTTCATGCTGGATGACATATTTGATGCCCAGATGACGGGCGACCTGTACCGTGTTGTCGTGGCTTTTGTCATCCACCAGAATGACGTCGTCGACCATATCCAACGGTATTTCGTGATAGGTTTTTTCTAATGTCGATTCGGCATTGTAGGCCGGCAGTACGACGGCAATGCGTTTCCCGTTAATCATATTATTATTTGATTTGTATGGAAAGTAAATAATGTTTCAGTTGTTCGATATAGGCGAGGTCGTCGGTCTCGTCGTCGGGCATCGTAATCAGGAACTCGTAGGGATTGCCGGGGAAAAATAACCGTCCGACGCGCATGACGGCGCGCGAGAGTGTAGCGATGTATTGCAGGGGGAATATCGGCTCGCGACTGAAATCAATCAAAATGTCAAACGGGGTTTCGATAAATGTGTTTATCGTACCCGATATCGGCCGGTTATACCAGTTCAGTTGCGCTTTGCAAAAGATATTTTTATTGAGCGCTATCATAAACGATTTCGGGATGTCGGGTTCGGCAATATATCCCAACGCCTGTACTTTGATGCGCTCTTCGGTAAAAAAGCGCATGAATTTATCCACGCAACTATCCGTTGTTTTGCTGTACGGATAAATTATCGCGATGGTTTTAGCCGTATGGAAATTATGAAACCGCCGCTTGCAAGATAGTCGTTTGCTTTGTTTTTTTAAGACCCTATGGCCTATCGTTCGCTTTAATCCTGTAAACATGACTTTTATTGATTGTATGGCTGCAAAGGTACAAAAAATGTCGGTTGCCTGCAATCATTGCCGTATTCTGCCGGTCGGACGCATTATTAAAGAGGGATGATGCTTTTCGCGCTTTTTATTTAGTCATTCCTTCTACGGTTTTTACCAATTGTACAAATTCATGGCGATAGCCCGACGGGTCGTCGCCCAAACCCGCGCCGGCGAGTTCAATGACGTCCCGGTAGCTTGCGTTGCGGACGTAATCCGAGTGGCGCAATAAGTGTCCGAACAAAGCAACGGCGGCAGTAAACCGGAAGTCGTCGGACGACGCGCCCGATCCTTCGTCTATCAACGGTTGTTCGATTTTTTTGCTGGTGTCTTTATCGGGTTCTTTATAGCGGACTTTTACCGTCAGCATTTCCGGCGAGGAGGAGAGCGCCGGCGGTGGCGTGTCGTTCGACTGGTATTTGAGGGCGTCAATGCGGCCTACGAAATCGGATTCGACCCCCGCCGGAACGACCTCATATAGGGCGGTTACGGTGTGTCCTGCGCCCATTTCGCCGGCGTCTTTGGTGTCGTCGTTAAAATCTTCGGGGTTCAGCAGGCGCGTTTCGTAGCCAATCAGCCTGTAGGCTTGCACTTTGGCAGGGTTAAATTCGACTTGCAATTTCACATCTTTGGCGACGGCATATACCGTACTGCCAAACTGCTCGACCAGCGTTTTATTCGCTTCCTGCAGATTGTCGATATACGCATGATTGCCATTGCCTTTTTGCGCCAGCGTCTGCATTTTACGGTCTTTGTAGTTTCCCATTCCGTAGCCTAAAACCGTGAGGAAAACACCGCTTCGACGTTCTTCTTCAATCAATTTTCCCAGTTCTTCCTCACTGGCGACGCCTACGTTAAAATCCCCGTCGGTGCAAAGAATGATGCGGTTATTACCGTTTTTAATAAAATTCTGTCGGGCGATTTTATAGGCTAATTTAATACCCGCGCCACCAGCGGTCGACCCACCTGCTGACAGGTTATCAAGTGCTTCCCGAATCTTCGGTCTATCGTTGCCCGGCGTCGAAGGTAACACTTCCCCGGCACTACCGGCATAAACGACAATCGCCACCCGGTCTTTGGCACGCAGGTTATTGACTAATAATTTGAGCGACGCCTTTACTAATCCCAAGCGTGTAGGGCCATCCATCGAGCCAGATACGTCGATGAGAAATACCAGATTAGATGCCGGCAGCCGGTCAGCATCGATTTCCCGCGCCCGGATGCCGATGCGTACTAGCCGATGAGCGGCATTCCACGGACATGCGCCTGCTTCGGTCGTAACCGATACCGGATAGGCGTCTTTGGGTGGCGGGTAATGCCACGTAAAATAATTGATTAATTCTTCCGTACGAACAGCCTCGCTCGGTGGTATCTGCCCCCGGTGAATATACCGGCGTATGTTGGCATACGACGCCACATCGACATCGGCCGAAAAGGTGGATAGCGGTTCGCGGAGAGGTGATATGAACTTGTTTTCGGCCGGCGCCCCATACTCTTCCTTGTCCAAATCGTCATAATTGACACCGCCAACCACGTACACGGCGTCGGCAGACATGTTCCGGTACTCCGCCTGATATTCCATCACCGGACGGTCAATAGATATGACGGATTTTCTTTGAATACCATACCCTACCACAACGACTTCGTCCAACAGGATTTCATAGGGCTGCATGACGACGTTAATAGTCGTCCGGCCATTGACGGCTATCTGCTGTGTTTTCATCCCGAGGAAGGCAAAAATCAGGGTCGCTTCGGGTGATGCCGAAATGACATACCAGCCAGCGGTATCCGTAATCACTACCGTGTTTGTACCTTTGACCGACACGGAAACGCCGGCCAGAGGGCCGGAATCGTCGCTGACCTGCCCGGAAATACGTAGCGTGGCCTGCGAATTCATGGTATACCCCATAAAGGCTATACCGACTAAAAGGAGAATCATTTTTTTCATCTTGTTGAATTTTTAGTTTTACTATATAGAGTCGTTTTTTGGGAAAATTCCATAAATTGTAAAGCGCGCACCCATGCAGGAAATCGAGGACGATAAGCTGGAGGACGTTTCTATCATGCAAAAATCGCCGGAAAACACGCCCGTGTTTCTTTGCCATGGAGGCCCCTTCTTTCGTTTATCATCCTGCAATTCGCATCACGCTTTACGTCTCACGCATTTGTCGACAAAATCCCTTTTTTCGTCGGTACATTGGCGGGGCGAGCAAAACCGGTATCTATATTTGTGTTCCAAATCCAGAAAAGGGAATATGAGAAAAATATGTTTAGTGGCAGGGATACTCATGAGCGCCGTCCTGCAAGCGCAAACCATCGAAGGCCTGCGCATCACAAAAGACTATCGCGGACGGCTTGATGACATCCTCAACCGAATTGGAAAAGACAAAAATATCCGGTTTATATATGATACTTCGCAT
>JAITKF010000115.1 GCA_031278545.1 Prevotellaceae bacterium | reverse complement strand
GGGTCAATTTGGGAACTCTTTGGGGCCTGCGGCGGGTGCAGAAGGAGCCAGCGGAGGAGAGCTACGCAGGCCAGTCCCGCAGGGACGACTCTCTATTAACCGTACGCTTTAGCTTACGGTCGTTTAAATGCGTCGACCTTGACGATTTACCCCTGCATGCTGTTTTATACGAAAAAAATTCCTACCTTTGTCGCCGATAATCTTCGGGGCAGGGTGTAATTCCCGACCGGTGGTGATAGTCCACGACTCGCTCGAAAGGCGATTGAATCTGTGTAATTCAGATACCGACGGTACAGTCCGGATGGAAGAAGAACAGGCATCGTCTGTAAGGCAACGGCTGGGGATGTGGTAAAGATACGTTTTTCCCGGCGCCCGGCTTGGCCGATACAGGCAGATATAGTCATTTTTCTTTTGTTATGTTATGAAGACCCCGACCATTGTCGGGGTCTTTATTTTACACGTAATATATGACAAGTATGAAAGAACACAGAAAAATGAAATGGAAGCGACGGCTGCGGTCGGGCGCGCGTGGCGCCGGTGTATGGTGTGCGTGGTGTGCGATAATTTCCGTCGCATGGGCGCAGCCGGCGGAGGCGAGGCGCGACAGCGTTCCTATCGCCTTACTCGACGAGATTATAATAACTGCTTCGCAGGTGCGCGACGACGCGCCGCTTACGCTGCAAACCATCGGGCGGAAGGAGATTTCGCAGTACTTAGGAACGAAAACTTACCCCGAGATCATGCGACATACCGGCGGGGTCTATGCCACGTCGGAGTCGGGCAGCTATGGCGATGCGAAAATCAATATTCGCGGCTTTAATCAAGAGAATTTTACGGTGATGCTTAACGGCGTACCCTTGTCGGGATTCCGTAGCGGGTCCATGTTTTGGAATAACTGGCTGGGACTGACCGACGCCACATGGCGCATTCAACTGCAAAAGGGCGTAGGCGGCTCGATGCTGGCGGCAAATTCGATGGGCGGCACTATCAATATCGTAACGCAGCCGGCCACGCAGACCGGCGGCGGCGAATGGACGACGGCCATGACCGGCTACGGGCAGTACAACGTGCGCCTGTCGCTGTCAACCGGCGAAATGAAGAACGGCTGGGCCTTGCGTTTCACCGGCTCTCGGACGTGGGGACGGGGCTATGTCGATGCTACCGACGTCGATGCGTGGGGTTACTTTATAACCCTGCGGAAAATCGTCAACGCCCGGCATTCTCTCCTGTTTACCCTGCTCGGCTCACCCGAACGACACGGAAAACGCGCCTCAAAACTGTCGGACGAAGAAGTGCGGACGTACGGCCCGGCGTATAATAAAGACTGGGGCGCCTACAATGGCAAGACAAATAACCTGAGCGAGAATTTTTACCACAAGCCTTATTTCTCTGCCACGCATTTTTTCACTATTTCCGACCACTTGTTTCTGTCGAACACCCTGTACGTATCCGTCGGCGATGGCGGCGGCAAGTGGAGCGAGAGTACAGGCCAGCGCATCGTCGCCTACCAGCGCGGCGGGCAAATAGATTGGGAGTCCGTCGTGGCCGACAATGTGAATAACCCCGACGGCGTAATGCTTCCCGACGGGAATGTGCAATACGGCGCGGCACGGAATATCCAATCCGACTATTTAGCCGGCCATACGTGGGTCGGACTGCGTTCGGCGCTTGATGTAACGCTCAGTCCCCGCCTGAAGCTCTCGTCGGGACTGCATTACCAATATTTTTACTCATGGCAGAACGAACGGATCACCGACCTGCTCGGCGGGGCCTTCTGGTTCGAGGATTACGGGAGTAATTCGCTGGCAGGCGTGGCCGGACGCAACCCGCTGAAAAGCGTCGGCGATTACATCCGCCTGCATAACGGCGACCGCGACAATCACCTGTCGGCGTACGCGCAGTTGAACTATGCCGACGGACGCTTGCAGGCCTTTGCCGGCGTGATGCTCATGGCCTCCCTCTACCAGCATTGGGACAAATACAACTATACGGAAAATTACTATAGCGACGTGGCGCCGGGCACGGGGGGCAATCTCAAGGCCGGCATAAGCATCCGGATATCGCCACAGCAGCAACTCTACCTGAATAGCGGCTATTATTCGCGAATGCCGTACAGCAACGTCTATTTTGCTTCAAACACAAACGTCGTAACGGACGGCGTAACAAACGAACGGAACTATATCGCCGAAGCCGGCTATAAATATACCGGCGACGTCGTGCAACTGACCCTCAATGGCTATTACAATTACTGGCAAAACAAAGCGCTGATGTCCGACTCCTATAAGCCTGTTGACGACCACGAGGTGCGTTACATGATTACCGGCCTCGACGCACGGCATGTGGGGCTGGAACTCGACGTCGAACGCCGGCTGACGGACTGGCTGTCCCTGTCCGCCTTTGCCTCCATCGGTGACTGGCAATGGAAAAACGACGTCGTTGCCACCATCTACGACCCCTATACCAGCCTGCCGGTCGATACGCTGCAAGTGTTTACCGACGGGCTCTTCGTAGGCGATGCGCCACAAACGCAGGCAGGCGTCGTAGCGACCGTCCGGCTCTTTGGCCGCTTCGACCTCCGCGCCGAAGGCCGCTATAATGACCGCCTGTACGCCAACTTCGACCCCGCCCGACGTACCAACCCTGCCGACCGGAGCCAATCCTACCGTACCCCAGCCTCGTTTGTCGCCGACGTACACCTTCGTTTCCCGTTTAAGGTAAGCGCCCTTGACGCCACGCTGTTTATTACCTGCAACAACCTGTTCGACGCCCGCTATATCGAACGCGGCGACGACGGCGCTACACACGACCTGAACTCCTTCCGCGGTTTCTGGAATATCGGACGGAATGTACAGGCGGGAGTGAGAATCGGATTTTAGCGTAAAACGCCTCTGCAGGACGAGGGGCCTCACGGCAAAATTACATAGAGTATCACAGTGCCCTACAGAGGAGCCGCCGCCCGCTTGTCGCGCTCTACACTCCGGCCATTCGTATTCTCCACTGCATTGGGAACAAATTGTTCGTTCTGCGGCCGATTTTTTTCGCAAATCCAAGCGGCAGGTTGTCGTACGTGACAAGCAGGTAGCCGTCGGGGGCCCCGGGGAAGTGGATATTTTCACGTCGCAGGTAGCGGATAGCTTCCGGCAGCAGGAGCGTAACATAGGGGAACGCCTCCCGCCGGCACGCTACGGATAACGCCAGAGCAGCGGTAGGCGCCGTGTCGGTTCCTTTCCGTTCGCCCGCCGGCACGCCGGCCTGAAGGACGGGCAGGTGCGCTAACAGTTGTGCTATCGCCGGCTGTTGCGCTTGCGGGAGGGCGTAGATTAGGCGGCCTTTAAGCATCGGCACAAATGCGCCGTGCAGCCATTGCCTGATTTGCGCCGCGTCGGAGGCGGCGATTGCCTGACGGGGGATTTTTATCGCTTTCAAGGGGCGGGGCGTATGGGGCGATCGTTTTTGCAGCACGCTTATAAAAAATCCTTCGCCTTGTAGCCGGTGTGGGTAAAAACGGTAGCCGGCATCGCTTTCGACGACGCCCCATGCCGGATCGAGCGACAACGGCAGACGCTCAGCGCCCAACTGCTTGATGATCCATTGCACCGTCTCTTCGTTTTCGCGGCGGTTGAACGTGCAGGAGCTGTATACGATGATGCCGCCGTCGCGTAGGGCGTCCCATGCGTCGGCGACGATACGTCGTTGACGGTCGGCGCAGCGTTGTACGTTTGCCTCGCTCCATTCGTGCACGGCCTCCGGTTCTTTGCGAAAAAGCCCCTCGCCGGAACAGGGAGCATCAACCAGCAGCAGGTCGAAGAAGGCAGGCAGGGCGGCAAATTGCTTCGGGTCGGCGGCGGTTACTACGACATTCGGCGTGCCCCATTTGACAAGGTTCTCCAGCAGAATGGCCACACGGGAGCGAATGACTTCGTTGCTCACCAGTAGTCCGCCCGCCGGCAGGAGCGAGGCAAGCTGCGTCGATTTCCCTCCGGGGGCAGCGCACAAGTCCAACACGCGGCAACGCTCGCCTAATGACAGCAGGATGCCGGCCAGTTGTGCCACAACCATCGACGAGGCTTCCTGCACGTAATATGCGCCGCCGTGCCACAGCGGGTCGAGTGTAAAGGCAGGGCGGTCGGGCAGATACACGCCGGTATTGCACCATGGCACACGAGTGGCCGATGCCGGCGTCGTCCGTTTCGTTTCGTTATAACGGATACTCACCGGCGTCGCCAGCCGTAATGCCCGCAGCAACGCGCCGGCATCGACGCCGGGCAACCCGTCCAACGACTGCTCAAATGCAATAGGGAATGACATTTTGTGCATGTTCTTTTTTTTGCAAAAGTAAGGAAAAAGCAAGAGGCGTGTTTGCGGCATAAAGCGTAAAAAGTAAAGCGTGAAGCGGACGCTTTACGCATCTCTCTTCACGCTTCACAAATCTCGCCTCACGGCTTACGCTTTATGCCTCACGACAAAAATCCCAGCAGGATTCCTGCGGCTACGGCGCTGCCGATTACGCCTGCGACATTCGGCCCCATGGCGTGCATGAGCAGGTAGTTGGTTTTATCGTATTCCAGTCCTACGTTGTTCGATACGCGGGCGCTGTCAGGGACGGCCGATACGCCGGCATTACCGATGAGCGGGTTGATTTTGTTCCCTTCTTTCAAAAACAGGTTGAAGAATTTCACAAACAATACGCCGGCAGTGGTGGCAATAATAAACGAGAACGCACCCAGAAGGAATATCTGTATCGAGCGGAATTGCAAAAATTTGTCGGCTTGCGTCGACGCGCCGACGGTAAGACCGATGAGGATGGTTACAATGTCGATGAGCGGGCCGCGGGCTGTTTCGGCCAGCCGGCGCGTAACACCGCATTCTTTAAGCAAGTTGCCGAAGAAGAGCATCCCCAGCAATGGAATCCCCGACGGTACTAAGAACGCCGTCAGCAGGAAGCCGATAATCGGGAAGATGATTTTTTCGCGTTGCGAAACGGCGCGGGGGGGGCGCATCCGTATCAATCGTTCTTTTTGGGTCGTAAACAGGCGCATGACCGGCGGCTGTATGACCGGCACTAATGCCATGTACGAGTAAGCCGATACGGCAATAGCTCCAAGTAAATCCGGCGCGAGCCGTCCTGAGAGGAAAATAGCGGTAGGCCCGTCAGCGCCGCCGATGATACCGATAGCGCCGGCTTCGTTGGCCGGAAAGCCGAACATCAATGCCAGTCCGTACGCGCCGAAAATACCAAACTGCGCCGCCGCGCCTATCAACATCAATTTAGGATTGGAGATGAGCGCCGAAAAATCGGTCATCGCGCCGATGCCGAGGAAAATCAGTGGCGGGTAAAACCCAAGCCGTACGCCTTGATACAGGATATTCATCACCGACCCCTCTTCGTAGACACCTATCGAAAGGCCTTCGAGGAAAGGAATATTCCCGATGATAATCCCAAAACCGATAGGGACTAATAGCATCGGTTCCCAGTCTTTGGTAATGGCCAGGAAGAGGAACAGCAGCCCTATCAAAATCATGATTAAATGGCCAAACGAGAAGTTGGCAAAGGCTGTGTATCCGAAGAATTGTTGCAGGTTATCCCACAAGAAAGAGAAAAATGCGTTCATGTCAGCCGATGGTTATAAGTTCCGCTCCTTCGAGCACCGAATCGCCCTTCGCTACTTTGATGGCTGTTACTTTGCCGTCGCAGGTAGCTTCGATGCTGTTTTCCATTTTCATGGCTTCGAGCACTAACAGTTTTTGTCCCGCTTTGACGGTCGCGCCTACGGCTACATCGACCGACAGGATGACGCCCGGCAGCGGCGATTTGATCGCCACGCCTACGCTGCCGGCAGTCGCCGGTTTGGATACGACCGGCGCTCCCACGGCATTGACCGGCGCGGCAACCGGTGGATGAATCTTCGCCGTCGGTTTCATCGGACGGTCAACTTCTACCATGTAAAGCGTTCCGTTGACCTCTACTTCGATCGTAGTTGCTTCGGCCTGCCCGATTACCACATTGTAATCAGTACCGTTGATTTTCAAATTATATTCTTTTCCCATTTTTTAGCTTTTTTTTGTTGGATGATTATCGGATACGGTTTTGGTAAGGAGCGGCATTTGGCGCAAGCCGTAAATTTTTGAACTCCACGGCGTGTATTGCCGTTTTACGTTACGGAATGTAAGGATTGTGTTTTCGACGTCGTGCACTTCGCCCTGCTGGAGGTAGAGGTACATGGCGGTTGCTATCGCGGCATACACTTCGCCGGGGATTTCGTCCTCGTGCGGAACGATGCCGGCGCGGGCGGCCTTTTTCCGTCCCGACTTGACGGATGCCCGCCCGATTTGTTTAAATATTAGATACAGCAGGATGAGTGCGACGAACACTACCGACATGGCCGTCATCGCCATGATAATGCCCACCGGGTCGAATTCCTTGAATCGTTGCGCCGCCGCTTCGCTGTCGAGAATGACGTTGTTGCTGCTGGGCGTGGTTTTTATCAGGAAGGCCCAGCCGTTATTGCCGCCAATTGTTTCGCCGTCCATCAGCCGTCCGTACGATACGTTTTCGACGGGATAGTGCGGGATGCTTCCTTTCTCCATCACTTGATGACCTTTGTTGCCGGCAATATAGTCCATGACGGGAAAAGGCCCGTCGCCGGTGGGGAAATGCAAACTGTCTACAATATTGCGTCCGTTGCTGCTGGTAAAATACAGTACGTTGGTTTCCGTCAAGGTAAAATTGACGTGGAACGTTCCGCGTAGCGGCATATTATCCGCCCACAGCACAACATGCTGGCGTGGTTTGATTTTCGTCAGCACATCGCCTTTCGGGATACGGTATTTTTTCAGGTTGTTGCGGTCGTTCGACAGGTAGCAACCGCCGATGTCTACCGTGCCGCGCGAGGTATTGAATAATTCAATCCAGCCGGGCTTATGCCCGTAGTCGTCTTCGTAGTCGTCGTTATTGATTACCAATATTTCATTGATGCGTATATCTGACTGGCTTTGCGCCGCCGCCTGCCCGCCAGCCAAAAGAAGACATCCCGCCAATAAAAATAGGTATAGTCTCTTATTCATTTTAATTCCTAATTCTTAATTCCTAATTACAAGGGTAGATTATCGTGCTTTTTCGCGGGATTGACCAGTTTTTTGGTGGCCAGCTGCTGTAAGGCGCGGATGACGCGGAAGCGGGTATTACGCGGTTCAATCACATCGTCGATGTAGCCGTATTTAGCGGCGTTATAAGGGTTGGCAAACGCGGCGCGGTATTCCCGTTCTTTTTCGGTGGCAAATTTGACGGGGTCTTCTGCGGCGGCGGTTTCTTTGCCGTACAGCACTTCAATTGCGCCCGAGGGACCCATGACGGCAATCTCGGCTGTCGGCCATGCGTAATTAATGTCGCCGCGCAGGTGCTTGCTGCTCATCACGCAATACGCGCCGCCGTAGGACTTGCGCAGGGTAACCGTAACTTTTGGGACGGTGGCTTCGCCAAAGGCATAGAGCAATTTTGCGCCGTGCAGGATAATGCCGCCGTATTCCTGTTGCGTGCCGGGCAGGAAGCCGGGCACGTCGACCAGCGTTACTATCGGGATGTTGAACGCATCACAGAAACGCACGAACCGCGCCGCTTTCCGCGATGAGTTAATGTCGAGACAGCCGGCCAGAATTTTAGGTTGGTTGGCTACAATTCCTACCGACATGCCGTTGAAGCGGGCAAAGCCGACAATCATATTCGGGGCATACTCTTTATGCACTTCCAAAAACTCGCCGTTGTCGACAATGCCGCCGATGACCTGATACATGTCGTATGGCTTGTTGGGGCTGTCGGGGATAATATCGTTCAGCGTGTCCTCCAGCCGGTCGATTGGGTCGTTGCAGGGTTGCAGCGGCGCTTCTTCGAGGTTGTTTTGCGGCAGGTAGCTCAGTAGTTTTCGTATCAGTTTCAACCCGTCTTCTTCGGTGTCGACCGCAAAATGTACGACGCCGCTTTTCGAGGCATGTACGCTGGCGCCGCCCAGTTCTTCCTGTGTTACATCTTCGCCCGTAACAGTTTTTACCACTTTGGGGCCGGTGAGGAACATGTAGCTCGTGCCTTTTGTCATAATGTTAAAGTCGGTGAGCGCCGGGGAATACACCGCCCCGCCGGCGCACGGGCCGAAGATGGCAGAGATTTGCGGCACAACGCCCGAGGCTAAAATATTGCGTTGGAAAATTTCGGCATATCCCGCCAACGCATTTACGCCTTCCTGGATACGTGCGCCGCCGGAGTCGTTTAGGCCGATAACCGGCGCTCCCATTTTCATGGCCTGATCCATAATTTTGCAAATTTTCATGGCAAAACTTTCGGACAACGAGCCGCCGAAGATGGTAAAATCCTGCGCAAATACGTACACCAGCCTTCCGTCTATTGTTCCGTAACCGGTTACTACGCCGTCGCCGAGGAAGGTGCTGTCCTGCATTCCGAAATTCGTACAACGATGCGTTACGAACATGTCGAACTCCTCGAAGCTACCGCCGTCGAGCAACATGGCAATACGTTCGCGGGCGGTGTATTTTCCTTTTTGATGTTGGGAGTCTATCCGCTTCTGCCCTCCCCCAAGACGCGCTTTCTCGCGCAATTTAATCAGTTCTTTAACCGATTCTATTTGATTACTCATTTTGCTTATTTGTTGATGTGTTGTTCGTATAATTCGTTAAAAATTCGGATTAATTCGGGTGTTCACAAAGTTCCAATAGTACGCCGATGGTTGATTTTGGGTGAAGGAAGGCGATGTTCAGGCCTTCTGCGCCTTTGCGGGGGGTTTTGTCCAGCAGTTGGATGCCTTTGCCGGCCAGTTCGTCAAGCGAGGCTTGCAAGCCGTTGGCGGCAAAGGCAAGGTGATGGATGCCCTCGCCGCGTTTTTCAATAAACTTAGCAATGGGGCTTTCGGGAGCGGTCGGCTCAAGCAATTCGATTTTTGTTTGCCCAATCATAAAAAAAGCGGTCTTCACCTTCTGGTCAACCACTTCTTCGATGTTATAACATTTCAGCCCTAAGACATTTTCATAAAAAGGGATAGCATCTTGCAGCGATTTAACGGCAATGCCAATGTGTTCGATATGCGATAAATTCATATTTTTATTTAGTTTAATGTATATTTGAAATTTTGAGGGAGCAAATGTACGATTTTTTTACAGGATAACCATAATTTTTTTAACAAAATTGTAATTTACGGCGGCAAACAAGAGCGCGTTCTTTATTCATTTTTCGCTGTATTTCTTATATTTTTTCCGCTTCCGCAAGGGAATGTACCATTGCGGCCGGGCTTAACGCGGGCAATATAAGGTTTGTCTGGCGTATGGTCATCGTCTGGGGCTGCTCCTCTTCCTGCAAATGAAAACGGTAATCGGGTCGCCGAACCAACAGGCATAAGGATCGGCGCTTTGCCAGAATATTTCCGTCAGGGTCGGCAGGCTTTCTGCCGCTTTCAATTCTGGAGGAAGTTGAAGTTAAAATTCATCGGTAGCCGTAGAATGTTTATCGTTATACTACAATATTTATAATTTTCCCCTGTACTGCGATGACTTTTTTCGGCGTTTTTCCATTTAAGTATTTCGCTGTTTGCGGGTCGTTCAGGACGGACGCTTCCATGTCGGCGGCAGCCATGCCGAGCGGCAATACTTTTCTAAACCGCACTTTTCCGTTGAACGACACGGGGTATTCAACGTTGTTTTCGACGATATACTGTTCGTCGCAGTCGGGAAATGCAGCATGGGCAATGCTTTCGGTATGACCGAACAAAGCCCACAGTTCCTCGCAGATGTGCGGGGCAAAGGGCGAGAGGACAATCGTCAGCGGCTCCAGCACGGAACGCTTGCTGCATTTCAATTCAGTGAGTTCATTTACGGCAATCATGAACGCGCTGACCGAAGTGTTAAACGAAAAATGCTCGATGTCGGTTTGCACTTTCTTTATCAGGCGGTGCAGGATTTTCAGTTCCTGCGGTGTGGCGGCCTTGTCCGATACGGTGAAGGCGTCGCCGGTAAAAAACAGCCGCCAGTATTTCTTCAGAAACCGGTGTACGCCGTCGATGCCGTTGGTATCCCATGGCTTTGACAGTTCGAGCGGCCCCAGAAACAGTTCATACATCCGCAGGGTGTCTGCGCCGTATTTGGCTACAATGTCATCGGGATTCACTACGTTGTACATGGATTTGGACATTTTTTCGATAGCCCACCCACAAAGATATTGCCCGTCTTCCAGAATAAATTCGGCATCGGCAAACTCGGGCCGCCAGGCCTTAAACCGGGCAATGTCGAGCACATCGTTGTCGACCATATTGACATCGACATGCAGCGGCGTTACGTCGTAGCTGTCCTTCAACCGGCATGACACAAAGGTATTCGTATGGCGAATGCGGTATACAAAATTGCTGCGTCCTTGTATCATCCCCTGATTGACGAGCTTCCGAAAAGGTTCGTCTTCGCACACAACACCCAGATCGTACAGGAATTTATTCCAGAAACGTGCATAAATCAGGTGTCCGGTAGCGTGCTCCGTGCCGCCGATATAGAGGTTGACGGCGCGCCAGTAGTCGTTAGATGCGTGGCCGACCAGCGCCGTATGGTTCTCAGGGTCCATGTAGCGCAGGTAGTAGGCCGATGAGCCGGCAAATCCCGGCATGGTGTTCCGCTCGAGCGGAAATACCGTTTTATAGTCGATGCGGGCGGTGTCAGTTACTGTCCGGGCGTCGCTGTCCCACGCCCAGCGCACGGCGCGACCGAGCGGCGGTTCGCCAGTCTCGGTCGGAAGGAAGGCGTCGACGTCGGGTAGCTCCAGCGGCAGCGCGTCTTCCGGCAGCGTCTGCGGCATACCGTCGGCGTCGTAGTACACCGGAAACGGCTCGCCCCAATAACGCTGACGGCTGAATGCCGCATCGCGCAGACGGTAATTCACTTTAATGCGTCCCAGACCGCTGGCTTCGATATGTTCGTTGGCTTTTGCGATGGCTTCCTTCACCGTCAGTCCGTTTAGAAACCCTGAGTTTTGCATAATGCCTTCGCGGGCGTCAAAACTTTCTCCGGAGACGTCGCAGCCTTCTATCAGGGGGATGATAGGCAGGTCGAAATGGCGGGCAAAGGCATAGTCGCGGCTATCGTGTGCCGGCACAGCCATAATCGCACCTGTGCCGTAGCCTGCCAGCACATAGTCGCTAATCCATACAGGAATCTCTTCGCCGGTCAGCGGATGGACGGCATACGAGCCGGTAAATACGCCGGTAACCTGCCTGTCGGTCATCCGTTCACGTTCGTTGCGTTTTGTGGCCGCTTTGACATAGGCTTCGACTTCGGCCTGCTGTTCGGGCGTAACGACCTGCGCAACATAATCGCTCTCGGGAGCAAGCGCCATGAAAGTTACGCCGAAGATGGTGTCAGGACGGGTGGTGAAGATGAGCATGTTTTGTTGGGAGAGGTTATTGGCCAGAGGAAAGTATATCTCCGCCCCTTCCGACCGTCCAATCCAGTTCCGCTGCGTTTCTTTCAGCGACTCCGTCCAATCGATCGTATCAAGCCCCAACAGCAGCCGTTCGGCGTATGCCGATACGCGCAAGCACCACTGGCGCATCACTCGTTGCGTTACCGGATAGCCGCCGCGCACCGACAGGCCGTTGACCACTTCGTCGTTAGCCAGCACCGTACCAAGGGCTGCGCACCAGTTGACTATCGTATCCCCTAAATAAGCCACCCGATAGTTCATCAGTATTTCCTGTTGTTCCCTGCTCGATTTGGCCGCCCATTCGTTTGCTGTAAAAACGGGCGTCTCACTACAGGCTGCCCGTATGCGCCCGTTTCCTTCCGCCGCAAACACCGCCGTCAATTCGGCAATAGGACGCGCTTGTTGAGTGTCGCGACAGTAATACGAATGAAACATGCGGATAAACGCCCACTGCGTCCAGCGGTAATACGCCGGATCGCTGGTACGCACCTCACGGCTCCAGTCGAACGAAAAGCCGATTTTATCCAACTGTTCGCGATAGCGGTCAATATTGTTTTTGGTCGTTATTTCGGGATGCTGCCCTGTTTGTATCGCATACTGTTCCGCCGGCAGCCCGTAGGCGTCGTAGCCCATCGGATGTAACACATTGAAGCCGCACAGCCGCTTGTATCGCGCATAAATATCGGACGCTATATACCCCAGCGGATGTCCCACATGCAGGCCCGCACCTGAAGGATACGGGAACATATCCAGCACATAAAACGGCGGTTTGGTTCCCTCTATATCTGTTTTGAATGTATGGCGTTCAGCCCAGTATTGTTGCCATTTCGGCTCAATTTCGGAAAAATTGTAATCCATAGCTTGTTTTGAAAGGCGCAAATTTACGAAATAATTTGAGAACGTAAGACAGGAAGCGGGAAGCGTACTTGCGGGAATGAAAATAGAGGAAGATAAATGAAAAGATAAAATGACGACAATCCTCTGTGGCTCCCTGCGGACTCTCCGTATAGTCCTGTATAGCATTCCGTGATGTATAATAAACGCTACGTCCCTGCATTTTTGCGTTTCACGGGATTTTTCTATATCTGAACTTTTTTCTACCTTTGCATTCCTACTATTATTGCCCGGGTGGTGGAATAGGTAGACACGCAGGACTTAAAATCCTGTGAACAGTAATGTTCGTGCGGGTTCGATTCCCGCCCCGGGTACGATTTAAAGGAAAATCCCGCTGAAAATCAGCGGGATTTGTTTTTTAAGGGAAATACGGAGGGGGGATAAACGGGGCGCCCGCCCTTTCATCCCTCAGAAAACGCCATGCGGCCGGTATCACTACCGGCCGTGTATGTACCAGAAGTGGTACATTTTTTTTCATTTTATTGAATTTTTATTGTTAATATTCAGCTTTTAGTTTCTCTTTCATGTTTTTTCAAAAAATCTCACCTACGTGCCGGGGTTCATCCAGTATGTGCCGGGGTTCATCCAGTACGTGCCAGGGTTCGGCACGTACGTGGCAGGGTTCGGCACGTACAAGGAATTTTTCACTTTTCCGGTGTTTTTCGGGTTTTGGTTGCGTTATCATTGTCTTTTGTCTGAACGGGAATTTTTGTGATTTGTGTAATTGCCTTTGTTATTTAACACACCTGATCAAATGCGGGACATAAGACCAAGTGCTGATACAATATCCTAGACAAGTTGTGTTAGCGAAATTAACACCTACATATTGCTTACCTTCGCTCGAACAACCAAGCGAACTACTCCAATAAAAACCACTGGCTCCCATGCCGCCGCCAGGAACAGACGCTTTATTCTGACATATACACCTCAGTTCTGAGGATGTAGGCAACCGCCAGCCCGTAGTACCGTCAATAACAGCAGTGCGGCAATGGTTATCTGCTGCCGGCCAAGCATTACTTCCTTGTCCACTTGATATCTTGGTAAATCCCGGGCAAGACGTGAAATCATTGCATGCTCGCAGGCAGATACCACTACAATTTGTAAGTGTTGAAGCGCAGCCGCATGAGTTAGGTGCAGTCCCGTGCGTACTTGTCGGGGTATTTATTATACCGGTAACATTATTTGTATATCCGCTATAACAGGTAACGCCGGTATGCGTTTGTGAAGAGCGCACGGCAGCCGTATAACTGCCTGCCGTGGTAGCCGTAGTTTTGGTTTTACCGCTTCCGCTGAAGGTTCCGCTCCAGTCATAAGCGCCACTGCCTCCCGAGGCCGTAAAGGTGATGGCTGTTCCGGCACACTTCGGCCCGTTTTGAGATAAACCCGGAGTCAATGGATTGGCATAAATGATACCTGAAACATTATTGGTATATGAGCTGTAACAAGTCATGCCGGTATATGTTTGAGAGGAACGTACGGCAGCCGTATAAGTATTTGCCACAGTAGAAGTAGTTTTGGTCGCTCCGGCTCCGCTGAAGGCGCCACTCCATTGATAAACGCCACTGCCGCCGGAAGTGGTAAAGGTGATGGCACCATTGCCGACGCACTTTGGCCCATTCTGAGACAAACTCGGTATAGCCGGGCTGGCATAAATTACACCTGTAACATTATTGGTATATGAACTGTAACAGGTGACTCCGGAAGATGTTATATTATACGAACGAGCCCGCACCGTATACGAGCCTGCCGCAGTTCCCGACGTTATTGATGCCCCGTTTCCGGAAACATTGCCTGCCCAGTTTAATCCGATAGCGCCGGAGGGAATTGCTGCCGAGAAGGTGATGCCTGTACCGGAGCACTTGTTTCCATTGGTCATGGGGGTTGTCGGTATGGCGGGATTAAACGTTGTTATTGTATTGGCAGTACTCGTACTGCTGCAACCATGTCCGTTAGTAGCAGATACGGTGTAGGTCGTGGTCGTGGTCAGGGAACCGGTAGTAAAAGAGTTGACAGTAGTTGTTGTGGTCGCTCCGCCGATTTTCCATGTATAAGTCATCGCGCCTGTAATGCCGTCGGTTATACTGCAAGCCAGCGTCGCTTTGGTATTATAACAAATGGAAACAGCAGCGATTTCAGCAATTAGTGGTTTTGCATGGCATATTACTGTCGCTGTGCGCGAAGAAGTAGTACAGCCGCTTATGTTAGAGGCTACGGCATAGTAGCTGCCTCCCGTATCGGTACTATAACTGTTGCCGATAGCCAGCAGCGAATCGCCGGAATCGTACCATGTATAAGTAATGCCCGATTGTTCCGGCAGAGCTAATGTAACCGGTGTGCCGGCGCAGGTAGATTGGTCAGCCGGTTGGCTGGGGTTAATTTCCGGAGATGCATTTACCACAACATTGCCCGTAACATTTGCACTGTTACAGGCACCCGTGGCTGTTATCGTATAATTATATGTCCCCGCTACCGTTGATAGGCCTCCTATAGTTATCTGGTCATTGCTCCATATTCTTGTCAAACCGATACCTTCGGGAATTCCTGCGAACGTTACATCATCGGCGCCGGTAACAGTATAGTTTATGTCGCTAATAGCAACGCCGGCACATACCGATTGGTGCGTGGAGTTTTCACCGGATGAAAGTTGGATGCCGATAGGAGTAAACCCGAGAATTGTGCTTATCGTCGTACTCACACTGTCGATACAGCCATACTCACTCATTACCTTCACCCATACCGTTACGCTGCCACTTTCGGGCATTATGAGGGTGTAACTATTGGAGGCAGTATAGGAGCAGGGCAGTACGTTGCTGTAGCAATGCGCGGCGCCGGAACTGTCGTTACCGCTAGCATAGGGGTTACGGATACACTCTACACATTCCTGCGTAAAGCAGTAGGAGGCGCCTCCGGCGGCGGTGAGCGTAACCGAACTGCCGGCGCAGGCGGTGGCCGGCGGATTGATGAACACGGGCACAGGCCGCGGGTGTACGACTACGGTAACAGGCGCGGTGGTGGCCGTGCAGCCGGCGATGTTACGAATATGTAACGTATAATCA
>JAITKF010000040.1 GCA_031278545.1 Prevotellaceae bacterium | reverse complement strand
CGCGCTGGTATCCCAAAACATTACATGACCGAATTATTGCTATTGGTTACGTAAAGCAGAAAATCAAGTTTATAACCGGAGATGCCTTCGACATTCTGGAACAAAACAAAGATAACAGCAATATTTACTTTTTTATTGACCCCCCTTACACCATTGCCGGTAAAAGGCTTTACAATCATTCGAATATAGACCATGAGCGGCTTTTTGCCCTGACAGCCAAACTAAAAGGAAAATTCATGCTGACGTATGATAATACGGTTGAAATACAAAAACTTGCTGAATTATATCATCTTCCTTACAAAATGATTCCAATGAAAACAACCCATCATCTGGAAAAAATGGAAATTATTATTTCAGACAACTTTTCATGGTGAAGGTATTGAGTATCTAAAGCCCCAAATCAATCCTTCACACAGTACTTTTTGATTACGCTGTAGGCATCTTCGATTCCCAACTCGCCGGCCTTGCTGACATCGAGGCAACCTTTTTCAACTTCGCGCAGGTAAATGTGCACTAGCCCGCGATTGTAGTAGGCTTCGCCCATGTTAGGGTACAACCGGATAGCCTGCGTATAATTGCTGATGGATTCTGGAATGGCGTCGGACAGGCAACGTAAGTTACCAAGATTATAGTAGATATACGCGAGGTTGGGCATCAGGTGGGCGGCGCGGTTCAGGTCGCTAATAGCCTCTTCGTAATCGTACATTTTGACGTCCTGCTGCGGGGAGACACGCGTCCGGGTAGCCGTGCTGTAATTGTCTAATGCCAACACCTGTACATTATTTTCAACCGATGCAATAAAATCAATCATCTCGCTTTGCAGGGCACTACGGTTAAGATAATAGAACGCATTGTTCGGATCTAATTCAATCGCTTTGTTGAAATTATTCAGGGCGCTGTTGAAATAGCGTAGTTGAAACTGCGTCATCCCTTTATTAAAATAGGCAGCAGCTGTTTGATGTTGTTTCAGGTATTCGGTAGCTAACGAATCGTCCTTCATCAGGTCGACTGTATTGCGTGTCGGGATTTCACTTAATATCTCTACCGGTAATGGTACATCTCGGCGGAATTGCTCCCACTCCGGATGATAGTATTGCTTGTCGAGCGGCACGTTGGACGGTCTCGCGACCGCCAGTTTAAATACCGGTTTCAACTGTACATCCACTTTGCGATATTGCAGCAGGTTTTCGTTGAAATCTTTTTTGGCAAATTCAGCATCCAGCGTCAGCAGTTTGTTGAATTGCTTGCTGGTATCGGCATAGGCTGAAAATGCGCTGTCGGTCATCTTCGACTTGTACTCGTTGATTTTACGTTGCGCCATATCGTAATCGTCCTTTGCGCCGGCCAGTAACCCCAGCTGCGCCTTTACATAACTGCGATTGGTATAGGCGTTGGCAAAATCGGGATAGAGTTCAATAGCTTTCGTATAATCGTTCATGGCATCATAAAAACGATTCAGTTCAATGAACACCGCCGCGCGGTTATAATACGCGAGTACATTGTTAGGATTAATTTCCATCACCTTTTCGTAATCGCTGAGTGCCAGATTATAGTCGCCTATTTGCGAACGGATAAGCGCACGATTATAATAGGTCAAAGCATTGTCGGGATCTTGTTCCAGCACCTTTTGGAAATCGGTCAGTGCACCGGGAATATCCTGCTGATTGTAACGTAACAACGCACGATTGAAATACGCCAGCGAAATCGTGGAGTCCAATCGGATAGTCTCATTCAAATCGGTCAGCGCCTGCTCGTTTTTGCCCTGCATGGCATACACCCGCGAACGAATGATATACACCTCTGGATCGAACTTACTCAACAGCACGGCCGTATTATAGTCTTCCAACGTTTTGACCGTATCCTGCAAAAAAAGATAGGCCGTACCGCGCCTCAGGTAGGCGTCGCTGGATTTCGGCTCGTACCGCAGAAAACGATTAAAATCGCCTATCGATTGCTCGAACTGCTGCGTGAGGAGGTAAGTAACACCGCGCGTAAAATACAAACCCGCATAGCCCGGACGCAGGCCAATAGCAGTTTCCAAATCGGCCAGCGCCTCGTCGTATTTCTTCAGGCTGACGTACGCCACCGCCCGATAATGATAACCTAAAGTATATACCGGATTCAGTTCAATGGCTTTCGAGAAATCGGCCAGCGCCCCGATAAAATCGTTCAGGTTGTATTTGGCGATACCGCGAAAAAAATATGCATCATACAGCGACGTGTCAGCTTTAATCAGCGTATTAAAATTATGAATGGCCTGCGAAAACTTATTATCCATCAGGAATTGCCGTCCTCGATAGAAAAAGTATTGCTTGTCGTACTGTGCATACGACGACACACTGATGCTGCAAAGAATGCACACAAGCCAAATATGTTTCTTTATTATCAAAGCGTTAATTTTTTAACAAAAGTACAAAATTTTTATATACCCTACATTGTGGAGATAGTAAATAATATGTAATTTTATATTTCTAAAAACAACTTTTATTATTATTCGAGATGAAAAAACATGTACTTCTTTTGCTGTGTTCCTTCGCCGCATTCTCATTTGCCGCTTGCGAAAAAACAGACAATCCGCCTGACGAAAAAACAGACAATCCGCCTGAAACGCCCTTTTTAACAGTGTCGCCGGATACTGATATTTTATTTCCCTCCGGAGGAGGCCGCAGGGACATTGTGGTAGCAACCAATCAGACCACGTGGGATGCCGTATCCGACAGGGAATGGTGCGCCATCGAAAAAGATGGTGACAAATTAACGATTTCCGCCGGCGAAAATGAAAAAGTCAACCCAAAACCTGATGCTACCGTGAGCATTACCGCCGGCACGCTGACACGGACAATAACCGTCGGGCAGGAAGGAATCCTAATACCGGTAATGTCTTTAGACCACGACGGCACATCGAACTGTTATATCGTAACGTACGCCAGCTGGTACTCTTTCGATGCAACCGTCATCGGAAACGGCGCAGCCGGTATCATTGACCCGTCTGCATTCCATACCGGCAACCCCGCGATTACGCCCGTATCGGCCAAACTGCTATGGCAGGATTACTACGAAAACGGACAGGGACTAATCACAGCCGTCGAGTTATATAGAAACAATGTCCTATTCTCCACCGCCCGCCCGCTTATCGCCGGTAACGCCCTGATTGCCGTATGCGATGCCAACGACAATATCTTATGGAGCTGGCATATATGGATACCTTCCGTTGCCGTCGCCCCGCTACCGTCGGCTACTGGCTACGAAGTGATGAATCTCAACCTCGGCGCATTGACCGACGAACCGGCCAACCCAAAAAGCTACGGCATGCTCTACCAGTGGGGACGCAAAGACCCGCTCCCTGCCGCCGCCACTCTGTTGGGAAACATCTCGACAGTCGGCGCTCCGATCTACGATGCCGAAGGCCAACCCGTATCAATAAGCAATTCCAGTTGGTCGGATGTAACCAGCAACACCCTGCTGTACGCCATCCGAAATCCGACAGTGTGCCTTTCCAATAATGCACAATACGCCTCGTCGCGGGACTGGCTCAAGGCCGACCTGAGTTCCGACGCCCTCTGGGGCAATCCGCAAGGAAACATAAAAGACCAGTACAATCAATACGTCAACAAGGGCATGAAATCGTGCTACGATCCCTGTCCTCCGGGTTGGCGAGTGCCTCCTGCCGACGTATTCCGTAATTTCACGCCGTCGGGCGGATACGAGCAGGCCGACGCGAACGACGACGTCCCGTTCAATGTAATCGATATAAATAGCGACGACATCTTGAATTTGGCCGATTATAACTACGGATGGCGGTTTTATCTTGACAAAGACAATGCTATTGCTTCTTATTTTCCGGCGGCCGCGCGTTTCGACGGGCAATATGCCATGCTGATGGGTAGCATGAGCGGCCTGTGGGGAGCGTATTGGGGAAATGCCCCATACACCCTCACCAACGCGGCCGGCGGCGGCTTTTCCGTACTGTCGTTCCAGACACATAATTACAATGGAACGAAAACCATTTCCGCCTCGCCTGCCGCCGGCGCTTCCCGTGCCGACGCCTATTCGGTACGCTGCATAAAAGATTGACTATTGACGTAAAGCGTCCCGCTCATTTACATCATCCGATGCACTACATAATGTAACAAAACGCGCAGGCGCCTCCGCGGGTGAAAAAACACACCCGTAGGTAAGGAAATTATTGAAGTAGATAATTGAGTTCTTGAAAAAGTTTTTTGGAAGCCTCCTTCGCCATACGACTAATTAATGACGAATTTTGCCTCTTCAATCATCAGCTCCATGTTGTCTGGCTTTACGGATGTTTTAAACCGTTCCAAAGTGGTACGTATGGATTTCAGCTTCTTTTCCGATTCGGGTGTTTTTTGTTGTTTAAGTTCGTTTATTACCAATGAAAGTTTTTCGAAATCTTGAATACCTTCGATTAACCGTTCAAACCGTATTGAGCTTCTTGCCCCGGGATAAACGATAAAAGTATCGCCCGATGGCCATGTCCTGAAACGCGAGTCTGTGGCCGGATTTTCGACCCACGAGTTGTATGCCCATCGCAGAAATCCGTCGAATCCATTAGCTTTTGCATACCAACCGGCATACACAGACTCCGCCGGGTCGGAAAATGTAAACATATTAGGAAACTTATGCGAACAACAAACGTAATAAGTCGTGTTCAAGCCATTCGCTTTACGGTAAGCCAAATCGGAAGAGTCTGGCGCTGAAACTACTTCCACACACAAATCTTTTATGTGCGGATACTTTTTATAACTTTGGTGGTTATCGGCAAGAGCGACGCCCAATTCCGGCGCCACGCGCTGTAAAAGTCCGAGTATTTCGTCCATGATGGCGGGAGGTCTTTCGTCCATTGCGATATTGGTTATTTTTAACCAGTTGTTTTTGTCGAGATGCTGCACAAAATCTTTCAGGAAAGGAGACCACATTTCCGCAAACTCTTTTGTCCCGGGATCTGCTTTAATGGTTACCATAGTACCCGATTTTGCGTCTTTATAATGTAATTCGTTGTTCCATGGAGCCATGGAATAACAGTTAATCATATTTTTAATTCCCATATTAATCATGAAATTAACCCATTTGTCGAATATAGTGTAATCGTAAGTCCATGAGCCGTCTTCATGCTTAGTCCAAACAATCATATCTTCGTAAGCATCATAACATTGGTGGTTCCATGGGTCTTTATTGAGCGTGGCTGTGATGACTTTCTGGCCGGCGCCAGCCAGCATTTTCATCAATGGGCGCATCGCTTCAAAATGTTCTTCACTCCAAAGTTTGGAGTTCTGCGCTCTGGCAACGGCCGACGGATGCTGCCACAAATCGAGATGATATTCCCATTGCGAAGCGGGCGGAAGCATTTTCGACGAGACTTCGAGTTCTATTTGCAGCGTTTCGGGCTGTTGGCCGCGTGCATAAACTTTTATGTCGCTTTTGTATGTTCCGGCAACTGCGGATTCGGGCACGTCTATAGTAATCCACACGGGACGGACGCTTTTGGCGTCCATGTCGATACATTCTATATTGTCGAGCATGTCCCCGGTCAGGAATACGGGAAACTCTTCTGCTTTCCGGTGGCCGCATCCTTCTCCGAATACGTCGGTCAACGTATATCGTACGAAACGCGCTTTGATTGCCCCGGCAGGAATAACCGCCCCGGCAGATTTCAATGCCCGCGTTTCACATGCCATCTGC
>JAITKF010000007.1 GCA_031278545.1 Prevotellaceae bacterium | reverse complement strand
AACGGTAACAGTGAACCCGCTGCCGGTGATAACCTCCTTCACGGCTTCGCCTGACACCATCTGCGTAGGCCAAAGCTCAGTACTCACCGTATCGGCTACCGACGCGACCAGCTATAGCTTCTTCGACCAGGGCTCGTGGGGTGCCACTACTACAAAGACCGTCTCCCCGACTGAGAGCTCTACGTTTACCGTCTATGCAAAGGATGACGAAGGATGTATAGTCTCTGGCTACGTAGAGGTAACGGTCAATGAGCGGCCTGAACCTTCGTTTACTTTCGCGCCGACGGGGGCTTGCTCTGCCGATTCGGTTACGCTGGAAGCGACCGGCGGCGGGTCGTATTGCTTCACGGTCGTATGTAACACCTGCATCCGTAATCCCTACTTGGCCGGTAACGACGACCCCGGAGCCGCCGACTGCGAAGTGCTCGATACGGAATGCGAGTACAACGCTACTAATACCTTTACCTTCCAGATGCCCGAAAGCGGAGACGTAACCGTTTGGGTGAAGGTGAAGAACGACAACGGCTGTATCGACAGCGCACGTACAACCATCCAAGTGATAGATTGCAATGCGAACCTCTCCGGTTGCGCCCCGTCGACGCTCTCTTTGGGTACGGTCGGCTTCAAGAGCACCAGTACCTACACACAGAACGGTCTGATTATGTCGTCGGCGGTAACCGTTACCTACTGTGCGAAGACGGCCTACAGCGGGACAGCTACCGGCGGGCTGTTTAATGCCGATTGCCGGAGTAATGACTATCCGGTCGGTCAGTTGTTCAGCTGGTGCATGGTGCAGCAGTATGCCGACGTGCTGTGCCCGTCGGACTGGCGCGTCCCGACAAAGGAAGATTTCTGTAAAATAGCCAACGGAGGCGATGGAAGCAACTGCAGCACCGGTTCCAGAGGCAACGATTTCTGGTGGGAATACGGTAATCATGCCCTTGCGGACGGCACATTATATCCTTCGCCACGTGATGAGTTCGGCGACTATTGGTCTCTTTCCGAATATGATTTATGGAGAGGTTATTCTGCTGATGCAAGGGAGGACGAAGACAAATTGGATCCGGCTGTGAATGCAGACAAGTCCTGGGGACTTATCCTGCGTTGTGTAAAAGACGCCCCATGATGTAAGTCGATTGTAACATCCTTTGGCCCGTATGGGCGCTTATTCAACCGTCCGCTTTTCGTGTATAACGTGAAAAGCGGACGGTTTTCTTCTTATAGCCAAGCAGGCACGCCGCCTCTTATTTTCAGCAAAGCGTTCCGGCTATTTTCCGTAAAGCGCCCGCTCGATTCCGGCTACTTTTCGTAAAGCATTTACATTGCTATATACACGTTACCCACATTACTGTCTGCATGGCGATACTTTGCGGAAAGTAGTACGAATACTTTCCGTAAAGCGCTCATACTACTTTCCGCAAGGAGGCAATATGCTTGTTAGAATATATTCGCCTGTTTCGCAGGAATGGATGGAATGGGGATGAGGCGTTTTAGATTGTCTTCGGGGGTAACGTTTACGCTTTATGCTTCGCGCATCACGGCTCGAAGCGCTGTGTGTGCGGTCTCTGCGTCGTAGCCTTTGCTCATGGCGAACCGCCATAGTTTGATTTTCCGTTCGGCATCGTCGGCGGCTTGCAGGGCGGTTTTTTTCCGTTGCAGTAAGCGGATGAGCGTATGGAGGGACTGTGTGTCGTCTATTTCCCGTAGGGCTTCGGTAATGGCGTCCGCAGGGATTTTTTTAGCTTGTAATGCCGCTTTGATTTTGACTGCGCCCCAGTGCGCCAGCCGGTGTTTGTCGCGTGCAAAAGCCCGTGCGTAGCGCGTTTCGTCGATGAATCCTTGCGCTTGCAGTTGCTGGAGGAGGGCGTCGGCTTCGTGTGCCGGAATGCGCCATTCGGCAAGTTTTCGCCGGACGTCGGACGGGCATTTTTCGCTGCGGCTGCACAGGCGTTGCAGCCTGGGTAATAGGGTTGTTAGGTTCGCGTCGGTCTTTTCCATGAGCTGTCGTCGCGGGGTATTATTTAGGGGTATTATTTATGTATAATAGAGTCGCGTTTCTGCTTTCGATGTTTTTCCTGTGGTGGTATCTCTTTTGCCGGATACTTCCAGTAGTACTTCGCGTCCTAAATAGAGGGCGTAATTCGGTTTGCCGTGGCCGGCAGGGAATCCGTAGCAAACCGGTACGGCCAGGTGATTCAAATAGGGGGATAGTAGTTTGTAGGCGTTTCTTGAGGGGGGCATAATGGCGTCTTTTTTTATATTCGTAAACTGGCCGACTACGACGCCGGCTACCCGGCGGAGTTTGCCGCTGCGTTGCAGGTTGTTCATCATGCGGTCGATGGTGTAGGGGCGTTCGCTTGTTTCTTCGATGAATAGAATGGCGCCGTCGGGCACTATATCGTCGGGCGTGGCGGCCATGCTGGCCAGAATCGACAGGTTACCGCCCTGCAGGACGCCCCGCGCCGTCCCCGGTTTGTTTAATGGATGCGCCGGTATGGTGTAGCCTTGCAGTTTTCCGGTTAATGCTTGTCGTAACGATTCGGCGCTTTCGACGTTGTCGGTAGTGATGGGGAAACGGTTCGGCATGAGGCCGTGGATGCTTTGCAGTCCTACCCGTTGCAGGCGTGCGTGGAGGACGGTTATGTCGCTGAATCCGATGAGCCATTTTGGGGAGTCGAGCAGGGGCGAGAAATCGACCCAGTCTACGATGCGGCAGCAGCCGTATCCGCCGCGTGCACACAGGATGGCCGCGGTTTTCGGGTCGTCAATGGCGGCTTGCAGGTCGGCGCGGCGGTGATCGTCGGCGCCCGCTAAGCCGTAATGAGCGTCGGCTACATGGTCGCCGACTTTTGTCCGGAATCCCCAGCGGTCAATGTGCTCGGCGGCATTTGTGATATATGCGCTGTTGATTTTGCCGGCCGGCGCGACGATTGTAATCGTATCGTTTTTTTTTAAGTAAGGCGGTTGTATCATTTTCATCACAATTTTAACACAAAGGTACAAATAAAATAATAGACGGGGGGCGTCGGCGGCGGGGTTGCCCGTCGGGTGTATCTAATGCGTAATTCTCTTCAGCGCTCTTCCTGTCCGGTTTGGGATGTATAGTTGCAGGAAGTGGGTGTTGTCATCGTAGAGGGTAAAATGGGGGATGGATGTGTCGACGCGTCCGAATCCGTCGAAGCTTGGCGCGTCGCTGTCGAGGAGGGTGATGTATTTGCCTGCTTCGGCGGGGAAACGGTAGTTGGTAAAGGATTTAGCGGGGTTGAAGTTGAATACAAATAGCAGGTCGCCGCGTTTAAAGATGAGTATCTGGTCGGCGATGTGTTGTACGATGACGTGTGGCCGGGCGTCGAAGAGCGATTCGCTGGCGGCTATTCGGATCATGCCTTCCTCGAAGTCGCGGAGGAAGTGGTAACGCAGGTCGGGGTTATCGGCCAGGCTCCATTGCCGGCGGGCATAACGGTAGCTCCAGCCGTTTCCCTCTCGGGGGAAGTCGATCCATTCTGGATGTCCGAACTCGTTGCCCATGAAAGTGAGGTAGCCGTCGCCGGCGGTGGCCAGCGAGAGTAGTCGTATCATTTTATGCAGCGCCATTCCGCGGTCGACAATGAGGTTGCGTTCAAATACGTTCATCGCGTCGTACATGGCTTTATCCATCAGCCGGAAGATAATCGTCTTGTCGCCCACCATTGCCTGGTCGTGGCTTTCGGCGTAGCTTATCGTGTGTTCGTCGCGGCGTTTGTTGGTCAGTTCGTAGAACATATCTCCCACGTGCCATTGTTCGTCGCGTTTTTCTTTGATGGTTTTTATCCAGAAGTCGGCAACGCCCATGCTCATACGGAAGTCAAAACCCATGCCACCGTCGGCTTGCGGCGCGGCCAGGCCGGGCATGCCGCTGACGTCTTCGGCAATCGTCAGGGCATTTGGATTGACGAGGTGTATCAACCGGTTGGCCAGTATGAGGTAGATGATAGCGTCCTCGTCCTGATTGCCGTCGAAATATAATGAGTAATCCGTAAAGTCGCGCCCGATGCCGTGGTCGCGGTATATCATGCTGGTTACGCCATCGAAGCGGAATCCGTCGAAGCGGTATTCGGTCAGCCAGAATTTGCTGTTTGAAAGGAGAAAATGGAGGACTTCATCGCGGCCATAGTCAAACAGCCGGGAATTCCAGACGGGATGCGTCCCCGCCGTGCCACAGTGGAAATATTGGTAGTCGCTGCCATCGAAACGGCTCAGTCCCTCCGCTTCGTTTTTTACGGCATGGGAGTGGACAAGGTCTAAGATGACGGCAACACCATGCCGGTGGGCTTCGTCTATCAATCGTTTCAGCGCGTCGGGCGTGCCGAAGCGCGAACTTACGGCAAAGAAATTCGATACCTGATAGCCAAACGAACCGTAGTACGGATGTTCTTGTATGGCCATTAGCTGGATGACGTTGTATCCCAGCCGGATGATTCGCGGTAGCGTCTGCTGGCGAAATTCGTCGAACGTCGTCACCCGTTCCTCTTCGCCGCTCATGCCGATATGCGCTTCGTATATCAGCGGGTTCCGTACCCGCTCCGGCGCTGCGTATTTCCAGCGGTAGGCGCGCGCCGGCTGCCATACCTGCGCGGCAAACAGTTTGGTTTGCGTGTCCTGCACGGCGCGGGTGGCGTATGCGGGGATGCGTTCGCCGCCGCCGCCGGGCCATTCTATCCATAATTTATATAAGTCCGAGTGCCGGAGAGCCTTTGCCGGCAGCGTTATTTCCCAATTCCCGCCGCCTGCCGGACGGAGGGCATAATCGGGGTGTTTTTTCCAGTGGTTAAAGTCGCCGAGGAGGTAGATATCCGTCGCATTAGGCGCCCATTCTCGGAACACCCACCCGTCGGCGGTGCGATGCAGACCGTAGAACAAATGCCCGTTACAGGCGTCGGACAGCGCGGCATGACACCCTGTGAAGTTCCGTTCCTTCAGCACGGCTTGCAAATATCGATTCCAAATCACTTTTCGGTAAGGTTCAAGACAGGGATCATCCAGCCATAATTTTAAATCGTTCATACGGACATTTTTGTTAATAGCCCAAAGTTAAGAAAAATTTTGTACTTTTGCAGCCAACAATCAAACGATAAGTACATGAAGATTTCGACACCATTCCGTTTCCCTTTTCATATATGGGGTATCATCGCGCTGTGCGGCGGGCTATCAAGCGCGTGCAGCGAGGAAGAAACAACGTACTCCTACTCCACTTACAGTTCGTACATCAGCGGCGCACTGAATACCAATGCGCATGATTATCGCGTCAAAGGCACGACGGTTCTACTGTCGGCCAACGGGATTACATCGCCCGACCAGCATCAGGTTTCATTCAAATGGACGATTACCGGTACGGAGGAGCAGACCCTCTGGGGGCAGGCCGTGCGCTACCAATGCCCGAATACAGGCAGTTCGTTTACGCTGGCGCTGGCGGCTTCGGCATACGACAGCTACGGACTGTCGGCCTCGAAAACCGTGACGCTTATCGACGACACATTTGCTGCGACCGTCCGCGACATTACCGCCGGCGCATCCTTTACGGATTCCCGCGACGGGCAAACCTACCAATACCAAACTATCGGCTCATTCGACTGGATGACACAAAACCTGAACTGGCACGGCGCAGGCAAGGAATATAAGAATGAAAGTGAATACAGCATTATCTTCGGACGTTATTATTCGTGGACGGAAGCCATGAACGTCATTTTGCCGGTTTGTCCTTCGGGCTGGCGGCTACCGACCAACGCCGACTGGGAAGATTTGGGCGCAGCCCTGAACGGCGGGCAGGCGATGTCGTTTGCCGCGCACTGGCGGAATGTCGGCAGCCGCGCATCGGTCGACGCCAAAATTAACGACCGCCGGCTATGGCCGTACGACCCGAATAATACCAAACAGAACACCCACGGATGGAATGCCCTGCCGGCCGGAAAAATCGCCGGCAACGACTCCCCGAGCGACAACGGGCGCTACGGCTACTGGTGGAGCGCCGATGAATTTAACAACACCAACGCCTTCTACCGTTATATTGTCTACAACAATGACCTTTGTTATTATAACTATGGCGACAAAGAAGGACTGTACCTCTCGGTACGGTGCGTACGGTAAGGAATCAGGAATTGCCGCCGTATAACCCTTCCCCAAACATTCCCCAACGTTACACAGAGAGCTGCGGGGGCGGAATCATACCAATCACCGTCCGGACGACAGCCCCCGCAGATAAAAATCCTCCTTTTCCCGCATTTGTTTCTTTTCTTTTTGTGAGCTGTCGTGGTAGCCGCAGAGGTGTAACACACCGTGCAGCATCACGCGGCGCAGCTCGTCGGCAAAGGGCTGGCGGTAGGTCTCGGCATTGGCGCGGATGGTGTCGATGCTAATAAATATATCGCCCGACAGGGTTTTCCGGTTGCTATAATCAAACGTAATGACGTCGGTGTAATAATCATGTTGCAGGTAGCGGCGGTTGAGGTCTAACAATTCATTGTCGGAGCAAAAAATAAACGCCAGCTCCCCTACCGTGCGGTCTTCGGCGGCGGCCACCGCTTTCAGCCATCCCTTTACAGCGTTCTTGCACGGCAAGTTAAAACGTATTACCGGAGAATGAAAAGAAATCATATAGTGTGGAATATCGTATACGTATTGGTAAAATAAAAGCCAAAGTTACGAGTATTTTTTGTACTTTTGCGCGTTATTAACTCACGTAAAAATAGAAAATAGATGACAAAAATTACAATCGTAGGCGCCGGAAACGTAGGCGCCACATGCGCCAATGTGATTGCGCAACGCGAACTGGCAGCCGAATTAGTGCTGCTCGACGTCAAAGAAGGCATTTCCGAAGGGAAAGCAATGGATATGATACAAACAGCCGCCCTGTGCGAGTTTGATACGCGAATTACCGGCGTTACCAACGACTATCCGGCAACGGCCGATTCCGACGTAGTGGTTATTACATCGGGCATTCCGCGCAAGCCGGGAATGTCGCGCGAAGAACTGATAGGCACTAATGCCGGCATCGTTAAAAGCGTCGTAGAACAAGCCTTGCACTATTCGCCCGCAGCGGTATTTGTAATCATCAGCAATCCGATGGATACGATGACATACCTTACGTTGAAAGCATCAGGACTGCCAAAGAACCGCGTAATAGGCATGGGCGGCATGCTGGACAGCAGCCGGTTTAAATATTATCTTGGGCAAGCGTTACACGTGCCTGTAACCGACATACAAGGCTTTGTAATCGGCGGGCATGGCGATACGACGATGATTCCCGTCGTACGGTTTGCGACGTACAATGGCATTCCCGTGAGCGCCCTGCTGCCGAAAGAAACGCTCGAGCGGGTCGTCGCCGATACGATGGTGGGCGGCGCAACGCTGACGAAACTCCTCGGCACGTCGGCATGGTATGCGCCCGGCGCGGCCGGCGCATCCTTAGTAGAAGCCATCGTCTGCGACCAGAAGAAGGTAATCCCCTGCTGTGTGGCGCTGGACGGCGAATACGGACAACGTGACATTTGCATCGGCGTACCGGTAACAGTTGGCCGCAACGGATGGGAAGAAATCATCAACGTCCGCCTGACAGATGAGGAACAGGCGCTGTTCAACAAGAGCGCCGACGCCGTCCGCGCCATGAATAATGTGTTGACGGGGATATGCGGGTGAGGGATTCTTCACAAAAAGCCTGACCAGATTATCGACCAAAGATTTTTTAACCCGCGCGGCTTGCGCGAGAGGACGCAAAGCAGCCACAGTCGGACGTATTGACAGGATCAATGCGTTTTACCCGTCCTCTTATTTCTTTTCATAATATCGCAACGCTTCCTGCAACTCGTCTGAAATGGCGTTGATGCGGGTGGCGTCAGAGGGGTGTGTGCTCAGAAATTCGGGCACGGAGGCGCCTTGCGTGGCCATCCGTTGCCAGAAAGGGATGGCTTCCCGCGGGTCGTATCCGGCGATAGCCATAAAAATAAGCCCGAGATGGTCGGCTTCCAGTTCCTGCGTGCGCGAAAAGGGCAGCAGTACGCCGTATTGCGTACCCATTCCGTAGGCCATCCCGATAAGGCTTTTCGTGAGGTCGGACTTGTTGCTGACAAGCTCGCTCAACAGCGCCGCGCCGTACTGCGTGACCAGTTGCTGCGATACCCGTTCGTTGGCGTGTTTGGCAATGGCGTGCGCTATTTCATGTCCCAGCACTACAGCCAGCCCCGTTTCGGTTTTCGTGTAAGGCAAAATGCCTTCGTAGACGACAATTTTCCCGCCGGGTAAACAAAAGGCGTTCACCTGCGCATCCTTCACCAAATTAAATTCCCACGCATAATCTTTGGCCGGCGACGCCTGCCCTTGCGACACGTAATAATTGTTGACAGCGCCGGCCAGCTTTTGCCCCACTTCCACTACCAGCGCGGTATTGGTCCTGTCGGTCGAACGCTGTGCGGTCTTCATAAAGTCGCCATATTCCTGTAAACTCAATGACATTATTTCCGTATCGGAAACCAGCGACAACTGTTTACGTCCGGTGATGGCCACCGTGCTGCATGCGTAAAATCCCACCGCTATTCCCGCTAAAAGAATAAGGACTCTCTTTTTCATATTCATTTTCGTTAGTATAAAAAATTTTCGCAAATGTAAACATTTTTTGGTAAAGGGGACAGTCTGGCGGAGGTAGACGAACAGGAGAAACGCATTGAAACAACTGTAAGCTAAAACATACGGTTAACAGAGTATCGTCCCTGCGGGACTTACCTGCGGCGGGAGCGCAACATCATACATCTTAAACTTTTTTTGCGGATTTAAAAAAAGTCATACCGGCAGATTCAAGTAACAAATGCAACTGGATTATTCAAGGCCGCCCACGCCAGCGGGGGCGCCCAGAGGGCGGAGGTGGACGAACGACCGATTCCGAAAACAAATGGAAAAATCCTGAAAGTGTGATAAAAATAACATCAGCCCGTGAATTTGCACCCAAAATGCCTGAAAGCGGTATGGAGCAAAGATTCCCTTATCTATCTATCCAAAATTTAAATGCGTTGATACTGGATAGACGAAGGCATAATTGTTCATACATCATACTCCTTAACTCTTAACTCTTAGTTCTTAACTCTTAACTCTTAACTCTTAATTCTTAACTCTTAATTCATCCATCATCCATAAAAAATTTAGTATCTTTGAAGCCAATACCTTTTTCAATAAACATAAAATGGCACGGAAAATACAAAAGACAACAACCTCTGCGACGGCGGCAGCCCTGCGGAGTAGCGGGGGGATGCCCATGTCGATCAACGTACAGTCGGAAATCGGCGAACTGGAAACGGTGATTATCCATACGCCCGGCGCCGAGGTGGAAAATATGACGCCCAAACACGCCCAGCGCGCACTCTACAGCGACATCCTCAACCTGCCGCTGGCGCAAAAAGAGTACGAACAAATCGAACACGTCCTCTCGACGGTGGCGCAGACGTTTCAACTAAAGGATTTGCTGGTAAAAGTACTGGAAAACCACAGCGAAAAAGTGGCGCTGGTCGAACGAATCTGCCGAAACGAAAATGTAACAGACTATTTCGACGACCTCATTAACTTCTCGCCGAATAAACTGGCGACATGCCTGATTGAAGGACTGCCGGCGCGTATTGACAACCTCACGGCTTTCCTCAACGACGATTACTACGCCCTCTTCCCGCTCTACAACTTCTATTTTACGCGCGACGCGTCGATGGCCGTCGGTCGTCAGGTACTCATCGGTAAAATGGCCAACCGCGTGCGCCTGCGCGAATCGCTGATCATGGACGCCATCTTCCGCCACGGGAAATTATTTGCCACGTCAGTAATCAACCCCTACGACGACGGCGCTAACCGCCCGGAAGTGCTGATAGAAGGCGGCGATATACTCGTCGCCCGCGACGATGTGCTGCTCATCGGCAACGGCAGCCGCACCTCGTCGCAAGGCATTGACTTTATCCTTACCCAGCTGTGCGCCCAGCGGGAAGAAGGACGAAAATATGTGCTGGTACAACAATTGCCCGACACCCCCGAGTCGTTCATTCATCTCGATATGGTATTCACGTTCCTCGACCGGGACGCCTGTATGGTATTCGAGCCGCTCATCCTCGAAGATAACCGCTACGAAACGGTGCTAATTACGGTAGACAACGGGCGCGTGGCACGCATCAAATACGTCCCCGACCTGCTCTCAGGACTCAAACGTCTGGGCATCGACCTCGAACCCTTGATATGCGGCGGTCGCGAAGACGAATGGACGCAGGAACGCGAACAGTGGCACAGCGGCGCAAACTTCTTTGCCTTTGCCCCCGGTAAAGTCATCAGCTACGCCCGCAACCTGCATACCATAGACGAACTGGCCAAACACGGTTTCGACGTCATCCCTGCCGCCGCCGTCGTTACCGGTAAAGCAAACCTGAAAAAAACAGCGCGATGCGTCGTAACCATCGACGGCTCTGAACTACCCCGCGGCGGCGGCGGAGCCCGCTGTATGACCATGCCCCTGCGACGAAAACCGGTAAAATGGAATGGGTAAGAAAACGGGAATGCAAAGCGCCCCCGCCGGCATCCACCCTCTATCCCTGCTGGCGGAGGTACCCGTAGGGTAGGGGTGAAATAGTTCATTAATAAAAGCTTTCCCTCGAATCAGGCAGTGGCTACTTAACGCAGAAAGCCTTAGATGCAGAGCCGCTCTGCCACCTAATGCAGAAACGTTCTGCCGCTCCGGGGTCGAATGTATTGGTGGCGCCTACAAAAACGCCCGATATCGAAAAGCCCGTATTAAACAGCGGTATGTTGACCTGACCACCGTTTTCAATAATAAACTTCATGGGGCGTTCTTCGTTGCAATTAACTTACTGCGCATCCCGCACGCAACGCACCGGACGAGCGTACCCATGTATAGCGCCTCCATCAGTTCTTATTGTATTGACTTCGAAATAGATAATATACGCGAGGGTTGCATTTATTCCCGTTGCCGACCAGTATTGAGCATTTACGTCAAAATGTTCTACCTTGTAAGGACGATTGCCGGTGCAGCCAGTAAGCAGACCACCCCATGCTGAAGACTCAGGATAATAAACACCATTAATAGTGGTTGAGCCCAAACAGGAAATCAACGCTGTAAAATCACTAAGAACAGGTACCCGCCAAGGGTATGGGCACATGGTGTCTTTGTAGACATCAACATAAGACCAATTATAGTAATAATGCTTTATGCCATTATGTGCATAACTATGACAATCGGGTATATTATTAGAGTAGGAATATTGTTCGCGGTCGCGGTCGCACTCATCTATCTTAACCGGCTCACTCCAAACTTGCGAGCCGCAAACCCAAAGGCCGGTACCCGCGTTGGCAGGCAGAGTCGGCGACGTGGCGGCGAGGGTGATGGTGCCGGACTCGGAAGCGTCGATACATCCATCGGTATTGGTCGTGGAAACCGTGTAGCAGAATGTGCCGGAGACTGTGGGCGTGCCGGAAATCCTAAGCACATTGGCCGCCCATGTCGTTGACATACCGGAAGGCAAACCAGTAACGGTCGCACCGGTGGCGTTAATAGTCTGGTAGATTAGTGTTAAGGCGGCATTGGTGTAGCCAGGCTGGTTGGCGTAGCCGCACATAAGGGAAAGGCTCGGGGATGGTTTCGCCGTAATCGTAACCGCAACCGCCGTGCGAGTACTTTCGCAGCCGTTGATTGTCTGCGAGGCATAGTAGGTAGTGTTGTTAGTCAGGGCGGTCGTAGGCGTTAATGACGCCCCGTTCGATGCGTCGGCGTACCATTTAATAGCTGTACCGGTAGCCGACAGGCTGGCGACCGTCAGGTTGTCGGCGGAGCAGAACGTCTGCGGGCTGCTTGCCGCCGGCGCGGCGGGAGGGACGTTCACCGTCAGCACCCAGCTGCCTTCCGAGGCCAGCGGCGTGAGGTTACACGTTTGGTCTTTGACCCTGCGGGTGTAGGTGTATACGCCGACGGTGTCGGCATCTTCCACAGGCGGGGTATAGTCTGCCGCCGTCGCGCCGGGGATTAATTCGCCGTCTTTGTACCATGAATAGGAAAGCTGGCCGTCGCCGCCAAAGGCCGCAATGCTGGTAATAGCGCCCGGAGCGCCGCCCACGCAGATGGTCTCGCCGGTCGAGAGAATACTGCCGGTAACAATGGACGTATTAACCACAAGGCCCGGGCAGCCGGTGGAGTCGGTGATGCTGGTGATGCACGTGCCCGCGCCGAAGGTATACGAGGGCTCGGTAATCGTGCCGTTAATAATAAAGGGCGGGGTGCCGCGCAGGGCATAGCCGCCGCCGGACTGCTGGGTGGCGTTAGGCGGGTAGTCGGAGGCGTAGACGCAGGCGTTGAATTTAGTATCGGCGGGGGCGGCTAAGGTGACGGTAACGGTGGCGTTGAACGCTCCCGAAGGGTTACCGGCCAAGTAGAAGCCGCGTCCGGGCAGGACGACAGGGTACGACAGCGTGCCGGCGGTGGCCGTAGCGCCGGTAATCGTGGCCGACGTCCATGCGCC
>JAITKF010000121.1 GCA_031278545.1 Prevotellaceae bacterium | reverse complement strand
CTTAATACCGCCTTTCCGCTTCACCTTTCGGAAAGTCACTACTACGCTCTCCGTCCCTGCCGGAATCGCAATCTTTTTTTTCTTTTTTAATACTGGTTGTGCCATCTTTTTTACTATTAACATTTAGTATTTAATTGGTAATTTCTCATCACCTCGTTATAATATGGATAGATTCAATCGCTTTGTCCGTATTCACACGGAAATCGACCGCCGCCAGTCCGCCGGGCGTTTTATAGACGTCGGACAGGCGCTCGATGTTAACCCGACTCCCGTCGGCCTCTGCGGCAGCGATACTGCCGATGTAGGAGGCCGTTGTACTGACAGTAAAGGTGGTATCCTTCAATGGTTTTTTTAATTCCAACTCGCCCTGGTCATTCCCGAACAGGTCGACGGCTATCTCCGGCTGGTTGATTACCTGCAACACAGTCGCAACCGTATCTTTACCGCCGGTTGATACGTGCAGCACACTTTGCGTTTTTTCGTCCAATATTCCATCGACAGGCGCGCCATCGGACGGCAGTCCGGCGGCGATACGTTGTGTAGCCCGGCGGCGATAATACCATACGGCAGCTATCGCCATTACAGACAATACGATATAAAAAAGTTTCCGTGTCATAATCTATAAAATGTATTGTTTCTCGATATTGTTTATTGAAAATCGGCGTTAGGGGATACGAACCGCTGGCCGCAATCGCTACGGTCGCAACGCAGGCCCGAAAGGAAGACAATTTTTGAGCGTAGCGCCGCGATTTCGGTACACTTCCCGCGCAGTTTTTTATCATATTCATTATCCGATATCTGTTTTTGCAGGCGCAACCCTTCGTAGTCCTTCTCCAGCACATCCAACCGCCGGAGATAGTAGTCAAACTCCTTATTTTTATTATCGATACCCTTCTCATACGCATTATTCTCTTCTATCACCGCCAGCGCATGTTCCTTGCGTTTACGCGCGTTGAAGAAAAGAAAAGTCGTCGCAAATGTAATCGACGCCCCGACGAATAAACTGATAAAATTATAAAAGAGTTCCATATACGTTCAATTCAATAGCCGTTACTCCGCTTCCTTTAAGATACGGATTTTTCCATCGAAAATACCTCATTGTACGGCATAGTTAAAACGGTTTCAGTCTTAAACTTACGTATGACAAGAAAATAACGATACATGGAAAGCTTAGTATTTTGCAAACTACTATACGATCGTGCGCCGTTAGTGAAGATGTCGCTTGTCAGAGTAAATCCATTGTTCATCAAAAGATACACGGTTACGCCTTCTGCCAGGATGGGGAACCGCCTCGGATTAATAGGGATAATTCCCGGAATAACAAGACTACTATTATTGCTGACGATAATGAATGTATCCTTGTCGAAATGCCACTCTGCCTCTAAACTTATCAGGTCCTCCTCGGCAAGGATTTCAACGGGTGTCGGCATAACTGTCAACTGGTTGATATTAAATTTTAAATCAGCCACAGCAGACGGTTATGATGAAAATACGACTTTCATGTGTACTACAATCAACGTGCTTCCCGTTGGCGGGGGGGTGGTGGTTAATGTAAGAGTCGTATTATTATTATACGTAAAATTCGTTGTGTTCACTAACCGCTGGCCGTTCAGGTAAACGCTGAAACTTTTTATAGTACTTGGAAGCGTAAAAGCCAGCCGGCTACCGTTGCATTGGGAAGATAAATCAGATTCCTCTAAATACCATGACGGCGTGTTGGAAAGGTCGCTGTATGAACCTGAGAAGGCGACGGATTTCAGGTCGGAAAACCATTTCATAATCTTCCCGAAAAGAGTTGCCAGCGATTCTCCCGACGCGACATTTTCGCGCGAGGAGGCCTGCGTGAATGTCGGCGTCTGGTTGTTAGTCGTCACGTTCGACACGTTGCCCAGCCCGACGTCGGACGCGGTATGCGTATGCGTCGCCGGCGTGAAAGTCGTCGGCTTATCGGTGATACCGCTCCACGGGACGCTGGTCGCCACACCGGCAGTATATACTTCATAGCCGGCAGCCTGATTCAGTTTCGATTCGTCGACGACGTAGTACATCTTACCGGTGTCGGTTACTTTGACCGTATCGCCCAGTTGGATATTACTCGTCGTGAGTGCAAATCGCGCCGTATCGTTCGCCACCACCACGAGTCTTTCGAGCGCGCCTGCGGGCATGGAGGCCAACGGTACTGTGCCGGTTAATTTTGACGCGTCGAGCGCGGTCACGGGGATTGTAATATTGGCGCTGCCGTCGAAGCTCGTAGCCGTCCCGGTAGCGCCTTGGCTGAGGGCGATTGTCCGGGCGGTTTTCAGCGTATCGGCCGCCCCGCCATTAGCCGGCAGCGATGACGGCGTGTTGGAAAGGTCGCTGTATGAACCCGAGAAGGCGACGGATTTCAGGTCGGTAAACCATTTCATAATCTTCCCGAAAAGAGTTGCCAGCGATTCGCCCGACGCGACATTTTCGCGCGACGAGGCCTGCGTGAATGTCGGCGTCTGGTTGTTGGTCGTCACGTTCGGTACGTTGCCCAATCCGACGTCGGCCTTTTCTAACGTCGGTAGCTGTTGTTTGTTGAATTTTAAATCTGCCATTTTTTTTATTTTTTTAAATTTTGTTAATATTCATCGTTAAGAGTTAAGAGTTAAGAACTAAGAGTTAAGAGTTAAGAGTTAAGAGTTAAGAGTTCACAGTTCTTAGTTCACAGTTCTTAGTTCACAGTTCTTAGTTCTTAGTTCATAGTTCTTAGTTCTTAGTTCATAGTTCATAGTTCTTAGTTCATAGTTCTTAGTTCACAGTTCATAGTTCTTAGTTCTTAGTTCTTAGTTCATAGTTCATCGTTACTGCGTTACCAGTTTTAACGATACTTGCAGGGCAATCAGAGTATCACCGGTGACGGGCGAGTTTTGGGCATTGCGCGACAAGGTAATTTCGTCGGGGCCGGTATGTTCGTAATGCTGGTAAACGAATAGCGCCTGCCCGTTAAGGAACAATCCCAACAGCTCGCTTACCGGTTCGGGCAGTTTGAATACCAAATTACCGGCTACACACTGTGCCGACAAACTGAAAAATTGCGGAACCAATGTATAATATTCGCCGGAACCGACATCTGGCAGGATGACCGGATTGCCCGAATATAAATCAATCAGTATACGGAATTTCATCTTATTTGTTTATTGGTACATCATCAGGCAAAGGCATAATGGTACTTTTTACATTCCGAGAACTGAAAAATATACTGTCGCCTGTTTCCTTCGGCCCACATCACCGTAACCAGTCCGGTATCGTGCACTATCTGAATACGCTTAATCGCCCACATCGGTTCGTTGAGAGCGACTCCGCCCTGCCATTTGTAGCCCAAATAAATAGTCGAATCTTCTATCAGGAAGGTATCTGCCGGGCGGTTAGCCTCCAACAGGCTACTATCGTTACGTACACGTGTGTTTTCGTCTATCATAAAGATAAATACTTAACGGTTAGTGGTTTAAAAAGGTATTCCAAAGTTCAGGAATAGATCCCGTACATGGGTTAAATCGCTGCCTCCGAGTTCGGCTTTCAGCCAGCCTGTGAGGTCGATGTAATCACCCGAGAGGGACATCGGGGGGGTGTATTTAGGCGTGCCGAACCTTTTCATCACCGCCAGCAGGTCGTCTTTAGTGCTGATACGGTCGAAGACGGACATTATAGCGTCCTCGTCGGTGCCCCATCCCTCCATGGCATTGTACAGTTGTTGTGCAATCAGGTTGATATCGGCCGTCGAGAGCGTCATATTAGAGGCGTCAATCGGCAGTCCGTTAACGGTTTCGGCGGCTTTGTCGGCGGCTTTGTCGGCGTCTGTTTTACGGATAAAAAAATACCATACGAGGTATAGTATGAAGGCGCCGGCCAGCCATACGGTCATCTTTTTTAAGGTAAAATTTCCGACAATCGGCTCGTTGAACAGCGACCCGGCCACCCGTCCGGTAGCTTTCCCGGCGGCTTTGACGCCTTGTCCGGCCACCTTTGAGGCCTCCGTAGCAGCCATGATGGTTATAGGGTTCATTACTTAATTGTTTTTAATCAGTTTATAGCCCAATACGCAAGTAAGGGCAAAAAATAAAACGACAATCGTCCAGTTTAAATACTTATCCATAGCGTCGTACTCATAAAAGAAAGAATCATAAAATCGGTTGGCGGCATCATATTCGGCTACTTTTTTTTTTCTGTATCCATCGCCGGCAACGATGCTTTGACCTCCCCGACGGTGATGGCGCCATCGCGGTTCCGGTCGTAGATGTTGTTCTGCGCGGCGATGATGGCCGCCGACATGGAGGCGGAGTGTAGCGTCCAGTCGTCGGGCTTGCCGATGGCGGCCGGGAAAAAGATGGCAAAATACGTGTCGACAAACGAGTTCATGCGTCCCTTATACGGTTTTAAATACTTTAATACGTAATCCAACTGTGCGAGGGCGTCCATCGACCGCAGGGCGTCGATTGTCGTGCCGAGACTGACGGCCGTGTCGGGCATAAATTGAATCAGTCCGGTAGCCTTAGAGGTCGCATTCCGCGCGTCGGGGCGTAGCCGGCTTTCAACCCACATCACGCCCATCAACCAGTCGGGCTCAATGCCCAACTGCCCGGCAATCGTGCGCACTTTTTCTACAAAGGCTGCCCGAATGTCCGGCGGTACATTATTTTCGTATATCAACATCGTTATATCATTTTTTTGGTAATAATCAAAATCAGTACGCCTACAAAAACGATGGCGCATAATATATACAGCTCCCGGAACGGCAACGTTACCTCATGCTCTAATTTTACAGGAATATCCATAGTAATGCGTATAATTAATGTGTATCGTTGCTACGAATAGGATTGACTGATAATCGCATCGTAATGCGCCTGGCTGACCACTCCCATTTCGCCGACCGCGAAAGCGTAGGAGAGTGCCCGCGTCGTTTTCTGGCCCCAAATGCCATCGACCGCCAGTTCCGCCAAAACGATAGTGAGAATGGCCGGATGCGTCCTCATGTAGCGGTTAGCTGCCCGTTGCAGTTCTTTCACCGCCTCGCCACGGTCGCCTTCACGGATGGGGAACGACAGTATGAGGGTAGCGGTCGATTCGTTGCCGGTATCGCTCGTTTCCTGCTCGTCGGCGACGGTAGCCGCGGCGGCCCGCTTGGCCCGTAAGGCTAGCCATATCACTGTGCCCACGACGACCACGGCTACGACCACGGCTATTTTTTGAGTTTTATTCATGATTTTCTCATTCCTAAGAAGTGGTTGACACTCCAAACTTTTCGGGATGCTTCTTGTAGTAGTGGTACCCGATAATTACGACCCCGGCTATCACGCCGATGATAATCCATTTTTTGTTCTTTTTCATGTTCTTTATTTTTTTAATTAATACTATGATATTAAAATTGTTCATGCTGTTTTTAACTTCTTTATGCCGCCCCTTGTTTCATCCGTAACACGCGGATTACCAGCAGGACAAGCAGCGCCAGCAACGCTACCCGTATCCAGAACGACAGTTTGTGCAAGGTATCGAACTGGTAAAGTCCCCATTCGGACTGTTGGTCGTCGGGAGGGGAGGCATATTCGGGGTCGTAATTGTCGGGTATGATAAAGCGTTGTTTACGGCGCTTTCTGACGGTTATTTCGCTTTCGCTGGCGCTTTGCAAGCGTTGTATAATTTCTTCCGGCGTACCGGCGAGTGTTTCATATTTCATTGTCGTATCGATTCTTTTTATTGGTTTATATTTCAATATATTATAGATGTCTCCCACATCTAAGGATTCGGGCGCATTATCGGGCAGTAGCATTTGCGCCGCGGCGAGCATCTCCTCCTCGTTGGCAAACGATGTGGGCAGACGGCGGCTCAGTATGTGCTGTAAGCTTGGCACATCGTTCATTGTGGGCACATCGTTCATTGCAGGGAGAATTTAGATTTTGATATAAAAAAGTAAACGATTCCAGCTACGGCCAATGCTGCCAGCCCTACTCCGGACCATGGAAAAGAGGCGCCTGCCGTCGTAGCGGTATCGATGGCGTGCGCCGGATTGTCGGTGGCGGCATGCCGGTAGTTCGCATACGCGCGTCCGGTAGCCGAAATCCAAAGGGAGGAGCGCTGTGTCGGTTTGACCGATGCGGCGACCATGTAGGGCGTTTCGATGAACGAGACGCGGTAGAAGGAATCTCCGTAAAGTTCCTCCCATGCGTCGGGGATTCGTACCTCGACAGAGGGGTTCCCAAAATTCGCCAGCAGGCGTTCGCCTTGTTGCAGGGCGGCTCGGGCGGCGGCTGTGCAGGGAACCGCGCCGGCGGCCGGGTCGTCTATGGCGGCCGCACGGGTAGGGTATACGATGCCCGATGCTGCGAGCCAGAATACATGGCGTCCCTTGATGCCTGTGGGACGCACGAGGGTTCTGCTTTCCGCTTCGTGGATGACAATCCCGCGGGGGTATATGTCGTAGTGGCGCATACTTATTTCTTTTTACGTTTTACAATAAACCAGACCAATAAGGCCACGCCCGCCAGTAGCGCCAGGCCCGTCCAGAGCGATGAGCCGCCGGCAGAGGCGGTGTCGGCAGCGGTATTATTCACTACGACACTTTCCGGCAATTCGTTATTGGCTTCCTTTTTCTGAATAAACTGTACCATTTTTTGGTATAGATTCTCTATCGCTTCCGCCTCTCCCTCCATATCGTCTACCAGTCCGCCTGCCATCCAACCTGCACGTACGCCCTTCTCGTGCGCGGTTAGTTCCCATCCCGGATTTAAATAATAGGCGGCCTCTTTCTGATGGAACGGATAGGCTATATTACGATGATAATTATATTGTTCGTATACCCAATCTATCAATTCGTTGTCCTCTATATTATAATTATATTGACTATCTTCATTTTTTTTAATCTCATCAATAACGTACGATAAATCACGAACTTTATTCATATAGTTGGTATATTTTGTATACGCTTCGTTTATACGGGCTATAAGAGTATCATACATATTTATTCCTTTTTAAATTTGTTTCTATAATAAAATATCACCCATATAATTACGGCCGCAAAGAATAGATAGATTAAGACATTATCGTCGGTATCCAGTTTGTAAGCGCCGGTGATGATATTGCCTTCAATGACGGTGTCGAGGCCTACTGTATTGGGTGTTTGGCCATTAGCGATCAGTTCGGCTTCCACTAATCGGCGGATCTGCCGGTCGTCGTAGCCGATGATCAGATTGCCGTAGTCGCGGTATTGCCGGTAATAGGTTTGCGCGATTTTATTGACCCGTTTTTCTATTGTATTTGTCATCCCTTTTTGTTTATTTTCATGACATATATAATGGCAACCACGATAATCCCAATAGTCAGGGCGCCTGTTTGAAATCCGGCGTTTTTGTATTCCTCTAGTTCAAGTGCGAATTGATTTTCATACTGTTGAGATACCGCCGACATGTCGGACGTATAAATGGTTACATCGGCGTTGATTTCGGCGACGTGCCGCTGCGCGTCGGTGATGTAGTGTTGCGCGTCGGCCGCGGCGCTCGTTGAAAAGAAACTCGTAATGGCGCTTCCCAACGCTACAATACCACTTATAATTGCCATCTCCATACCAGTCTTTATGCTTTTTTACGAAATGAAAACCCGACGAGCGCCACGCAGACAAGGAATACACCTAACAGGATTATGGATGATGTATTTAGTGTGTATGAACCGGCCAGCGTATTATCGCTTTTCAGGTTCATTTCTACGATTTTTTGTTTTTGGTAATCTTCCCATGCGCTTCCCTGGTAGTCGGTATAACGGGCGTATCGGTTCATCCGTTCGAGCTCACGGGCGGCGGCGGCGTTGCCGTGCGCGGCGTCCCATTCGAGCGCGCGTCGGAGTTGCTGCCGGAGCCGCTCGTAGTGTTCGGGATGGGTGTAGGGTAGCGACACTTCCAGGGCGTCGACGCTTTTGCGCAAACTGAACGGTTCCCGACCGGCGAGGGCTTCAAAGGCATAATTGTCGGCCGCCAGCTCATCGTGGGTATTCAGGGCTAAATGCCCCTGTTCGTGGTGGAGGATAAACCGCTGTGTAAAGTCGTCGAAGCGCGAATAAACCGGCTCGTTGAGCGTAATCGTGCGCTCGTAGAAGTCGGCTATCGCCGGCGACGATTCTCCGGGTATATGTTTGCGCAACACTTTCATGCGTTTACTTTTTTCTTATCGACAGGAAGGCAATCAGCCCTATAATCACTACAAGTACTACGACGGCAATGATAATCACTGTCGTATTGCTATTGCTGTTGCTGTCGGTTCCGGGGGTAGTAATGATGATAGGCTGCCCGTTGGCGGTGGTGGTGGATGTGGCGGAGCCGGTTAGCGCGTTCGACCATTTAGAGTATGTATCTGCCGCACTGCTTGTTAGGCCTAAAAAATTTTGTATCCAGTCCCATGCGTTCGTTCCGTTATCGACAGGATCTTCGCTGGTGAATTCCTCATAAGTCGGAGGGCCGACCATGCCGTCGGCTTTGGCTTTGGCTCGCGCGCCATCGCGCGCGATGGCAAGGAAATCATTGGTGAATGCCTGTCCGTAGAGGTTTATTCCGGTAATGATTCCTGTTACGTTGGGCGTAACGCCGTTCATGTTATACTTACGAAACAAGGCGCGGACACGATCTGTGCCCGCTACCTGTATCATTTGTCTCGTAAGTTCAATGGCTTGTTGCTTTTCCATAGCCAAACCACTGACTATTTAGCGTATTCGGCCGACAGGCGCGCCGCCAGGGCTTGCCCCCATTGGGCCAGTTCCTGAGCCGCGTTGACTTGTGTAACGGCCGTCCAGTTGAATACAACCCGTTCGCCCGCTTCGATGGTCGTGTATATCAATGTCTGATCGTCCATTTGGAAGGCGGTTAGCGGAATGTCGGCCAGCTTATCGTCGGTTTGGCTCGAGGTCTTGTACATCGACGGGTTAATCCGGTCGGTAGCCAGTCCGCGGTACGGCGACAGCTTCAACACTTCAATGTTGTTGGCCAGTTGGCTCGAATTGTTTACACGGATTTTCAGATGTGTAAACAGTTGCGGGTTGAACTGCGAGAACTTGATAAACTCGAAGATAGGGTACGGATCCCCCTTGCCTGTGGCGACTTTTGCCGGCGTGGAGGCGGTGTTGTAAATGTCTCCTTCCGTGATAATCGCATCTAAGTTCAGGCCGCGAGCCGTGTTGATTTGCTTTACCGTGTCGAAATAGCCGGGATGTAAGGCCACCTTAATTGCGGCGGAAGATACATTCGTGATGACGTACTGTAATGTGCCACGGCTTACTAACGAATCAATGGCTTGATCGTCATCGTTCATACCCACAAAGCTGCTTTTGTTGAAGTTCTTTTGGAGGAGCGCACGTTGCATGGCCTCCGACATGTCGGGGCCATTGAAGCGGGACGACAATGCCTGCCTGCCCGCATGAGTAGAAAAATTCCTTTTCATGTTATTTTTTTTTTAATTGTTTGCCAAAGAAGCTTGTAGCCGTCTCCTCGACGACTGTTTCACCGGTCGCTTTAGATACAAAAGAGCGTTTGATTGCAAAGGTCGAGATGAGGACTAATACGATGAGCGCGATGACTAACCACGATACGGTTGATGTTTTGTTCAGATAATTTGTCATATTTATATTTATTTTAAAAATTTTCTAAAAAAAAGAAACAGGGCAGTGCAAAGACCAGTAAACAGGTTCGACGAATCGAGGGGCGCCATTCCATTGCTTTGGCTTTCCCGTGTTTCTGAAAAACGCCAACGGCCATAAAGTAGACTGTTGCAGCATTTTTTTAACCTAAAAACTATTTATGAAAACTACTTTGCAAAGGTAGGGGCGGGGAAAATAACGGTGTGTGTTTAAAGGACTTTAAAGGACTTTAAAGGACTTTAAGGGAC
>JAITKF010000015.1 GCA_031278545.1 Prevotellaceae bacterium | reverse complement strand
AAAATTCCAGTTCCAGAATTTCCTCCCCGATAATCGCCGAGATGAGGGATTTGGCCACCTTATTGTCTTCCATCATATATTTGAAGACGGCGTCGTAAATGGGGTTTGCAATGTGCATGCTTGTATTCTTACTTTTTACTTCACCCAGCCGGCGTGTTGGAAGGAGCATTGTTTGAAATCGTCGTCGAGACGGATGTAGGTGGAGGCTTGCTTTCGTGTGATCCATGCGTTGAATGCGCGTTGTTGTTGCTGCCGTTGGGCAAGTTGATGTATCACGGCGTAGTCGTCGTCTACTGTGGCCGGGTGGGAGGGAATCAGTTCGACCAATTGCAGGATTTTGTATTGGGTATTGCCCATTTTATCGGTTGTCTCGAACGGCGCGGAGATGTCGCCCGGCTGCATGTCGCGTAATACGCCGTAATCGGCCGGATGTAGCTGGTCTTTTTCAAATCGCGACGAGAGATTGTATTCATTTACAATCAGTCCTCCGTTAGCGGCTGTTTTGGGGTCTTGCGAGAGTCTCAGCGCGGCCTGTTCGAATGTCAAGTCGCCGGCGTTCACGATGGAGGTGATGCTGTCCAGTATTCGGAATGCAGTTGTTCGGTTTTCCGATGTGTATTGCGGGCGCATCAGGATGTGGCGTGCGTTGAACATATCTCCCTCTTTCTCGATTAATTGAATGAGGTGGAACCCAAATTCCGTTTCGACAATCGGCGATACCTGCCCGGGCTTCAAGGCCATGGCAGCGTCGGCAAAGGCGGCGGCTAATTCCTGCCGTGGGCGCAGCCCCAGCTCCCCGCCACGCATACGGTTTCCCGGATCTTCGGAGTAGAGGATGGCCAGCGTGCTGAACTTTTCGCCTTTTACAATTCGTTCGCGCAGTTCGAGCAGGCGTTCGCGCACATCGAATTTCGCGTCGGCAGCGGGGGGGAAGACCACAATTTGACGCAGTACATATTGAATGGGGATAATCGGCAGGCTGTCTTTCGCCATTTTTTTGTAGGCCTTTTTCACTTCATCGGGCGTGATGGGGATGTCTTTCGTAAGCATCGACTGCATGCGTTGGGTGAGGATTTGCTCGCGGATGGTTTCGCGCCATTCCCGTTTCAGCTGGAAGAGCGGTTTGTGAAAGTAGTCTTCCGCTGCTTTTTCGCCGCCTAATTGCGCGATCATCATTCGCAGGCGCTGGTCGAGTTGCATGTCCACTTCATCGTCGGTGGCTTTCAGGCTGTCAATGCGCGCCTGTACTAGCAGGAGCTTTTGCAGTAGCATGTTTTCCAGTACTTCGCAGCGGATGTTTTTGTCGGATATTACGCCTTGTACCCGCATCAGGTTGACTTCCGATTCGATGTCGGAATACAATATCATTTCGTTACCTACGACGGCCACCACTTTGTCGATATGCCCGTTTTGCGCCATCGTGTAACACAAGGCAAGGAGGAGTACTACTCCCGTATATGAGATTTTACGCATAGTTATTCGTCGATATATATTTTGAGTTGATTATGATTTAAAGCATTATTGAAGATTGTATTTTCGAGGTTTTTTAGCATTTCGCGGTGGCGCCGGTTACGGATGATGCGGGCAATATTTTCGCGCTCGTATTCTACGGGCGCCTGTGCACCGGCCGTACGCATTTCATATAAATGCACATAGTATTTATAGCCGTTCGCTTCGGCGGTAAAGAATCCGTTATCCCATCCGGCTTCGATTTGCTTGCTGTCGACAGGTAAGGTTTCGGCAAGAAATTCGGCATTTATCCATCGTTCGTCGAAGTCGGTATATATCTCTGCGATGTTGGAGCATATCCGCGACAGGGCTTCCCTGTCTTCCGTCCGGCTCGAACGGTAAAGTCGGTCGATTTGCCGTATTTGGGGGATGTCTTCCGCAACTTTTATGAACAGGGCTTTGGCAATAGGTTTATCCAGTATAAAATTCTGCGGAGCGGCATTATAAAATGCATCTGTTTCGACGTCGCTCACAAGGGTGTCGAAGCGGCGTTCCAAATATAGTTTTTCGTAACGGAAAATGAGCAACGACAGCCGGTAGTCTTCCAATTCTTGCGATACGTCTTTTTGTTCTTTGGTTAAATGCTGTTCGGCGATGCCGGCAATCAACTGTTTTCGCGCCCAGTTGTTGACGTAGTTACGCAACAGCGCCAGGCTGTCGTCAGCCGAAATGCCGGATGGGAAAATATCCTTCACTTCCGACAGCAACAATTCTTTACCATTGATTTCGGCCACCTTCACCTCCGGTATTTTGTCCATGCACGATCCTCCGGCCATCCCGCCTGCCGCCCATAACAACATCCATAGTAACATTCCCGGCAATTTCATCTTCTTCATCTTTTTCATTTCGCTTTATTCCTCCCGTTTATCGGCTATAATTCGGCGCTTCGCGCGTAATAGTTACATCGTGCGGGTGGTTTTCGATCATGCCAGCGGCGGTAATGCGGATAAATTCGGCATGCCGTAAGGCGGCGATATTCGGCGCGCCGCAATAGCCCATGCCGGCGCGCAGTCCGCCGATAAGCTGGTAAAAGACCTCGGAGAGCGTTCCTTTATACGGTACTTGCGCGACGATGCCTTCGGGGACTAATTTTTTTACATCGTCTTCCATATCCTGAAAATAGCGGTCTTTCGAGCCATCTTGCATAGCATCGAGTGAGCCCATGCCGCGATAGGATTTAAATTTACGTCCGTTGAGAATAATCGTATCGCCCGGCGATTCTTCGACGCCGGCAAACAACGAGCCGGCCATAATGGTATCAGCGCCGGCGGCCAGCGCCTTGACGATGTCGCCGGAATAGCGGATGCCGCCGTCGGCAATCATCGGCACATCTGTATTTTTGAGCGCCTGCGCCACATTATAGATGGCCGACAGTTGCGGTACGCCGACGCCTGCGACCACGCGCGTCGTACAAATCGAGCCTGGCCCGATGCCGACTTTCACTGCATCAGCGCCGGCATCGACCAGCGCCGCCGCCGCCGCGCCGGTGACGATATTTCCTACGACAACTTCCATGTCGGGGAAGCGTCGTTTGACTTCCCGCAGCATGTTGATGACATGTGTCGAATGGCCGTGCGCCGTATCGATCACGACCGCATCAACGTCGATGCCGGCCAGCGCTTCTATTTGTGCCAGCGTATGGGTATTGACGCCGACGCCGGCAGCCACGCGCAACCGTCCTTTGGCGTCCTTGCTGGCGGTGGGGTTGTCTTTGATTTTGGTGATATCTTTAAAGGTGATCAGGCCGACGAGTTTACCGTCGTCGTCGACCACCGGCAGTTTTTCGATTTTATATTGCCGCAGGAGTTTCGTCGCTTCCTGTAAATCGCTACCATGTTTGGTTACAATCAGGTGTTCGGAAGTCATCACGTCGGTGATAGGCGTCGAGAAATTTTCCTGAAAACGCAGGTCGCGGTTGGTCACAATGCCCATCAGGTAATTGTTTTCATCCACTACGGGAATGCCGCCGATTCTGTTTTCGGACATCAATTTCAGGGCATCGCCGATGGTGGCATGGCGGCGGATGGTAATCGGGTCATATATCATCCCGTTTTCGGCGCGTTTGACTTTACGCACCTGCTCGACCTGCTGTTCGATGCTCATATTTTTATGGATTACGCCGATGCCGCCCTCGCGGGCAATGGCAATGGCTACATCGGCTTCGGTAACCGTGTCCATGGCCGCCGACACAATCGGGGCGCTCAACGGAATATGTCGTGAGAAAAGCGTGTTTACATTCACTTCGCGCGGTTGTACAGTCGAGGCCGCCGGCACCAGCAGCACATCGTCGAATGTCAGCCCTTCGGAGAGGATACGTTCAAATAGAGGGACCATATTGCTGTGTTTTTTAGTTTGCAAAAGTACGAAAAATAATTTAATGTGAAGTCTGAAGCAACGGAGCTGTACGAAGTATGTTATATAGGATGATAGGATCATGATATATGACATACCTCCTCCCTTCAAAAAAATGCAAAAAACACTTGAATAATAAAAAAAAATGATATTGTTAGCTTAATATAAGTATTTTTACTATCTTTGCAGTCAAAAATAAGGCATTGTTAAATTAGTATAGCTTTTGAACAAAAATACAGACGTAAATATTTAATGTTAAATATTTTATTTTGAATATTTCTATATCAAACTAACAATACCCAAACGAAATTAGAAACTTACACTGTTGAAGGATATAACAGCAGAATAAGACATTACATTGCAAGGTTCAAGAGAAAAGGAAAATGTTACAGTAAAGCGGATTATATGATTGAAATCACATTAAATTTACTATTTTTGAAACTCAATAATGAATTATCTATATTTATTTAACAATACCGTCATTTTCTATTGGACGTCTCACGCTTTTCTACTCTCAACTAAATGTATTATCTTTGCAGCCAAATTCTATTACAATGAAACGCAGTTTTATCTTCTCGGCAGTTATTTTATGTAGCTTCACTCTTTTCTTTGGTTGTACGACGGCGGATACGCAACGACCGAAGTATGTGTTCCTGTTTATCGGCGACGGCATGGGGTTGGCGCATGTTACGTTGACGGAGAACTATTTGGCCGCAAAGGACGGCATTCACGGCAGCGGTAATGTGTCGTTTACCTCGTTCCCCGTCGTCGGACTGGTTACTACGTATTCGGCCAACCGGATGATTACATGCTCGTCGGCGGCAGCCACAGCCATGGCGACCGGCTATAAAACCAATAATAATATGATGGGCGTGTCGCCCGACAGTACAACGAACTATACCGCATTGACCTACCCCTTGCATGAAGCCGGATACCGGATAGGCATCGCTACGAGCGTGAGCATCGACCATGCTACGCCGGGAGGGTTCTATGCCCATTCCGTATCGCGCAACCGTTATTATGAAATCGGTTCACAGGCAGCCGCCACAGGCTTTGCCTTCTTTGCCGGCGGCGGATTTATCTATCCCACCGGACGCGAAGGAGACCAGCCGGATATTTATCTGCAATTGGCCGATGCCGGATACCGGATTGTACGCGGCCCTGAGGGAGCCGCGCAACTTACGCCGGAAGCGGGAAAGACCGTGCTGGTGCAACACGAAGGCAAGGACCAGCACGCGCTGCCGTATGCTATCGATCGGGGCGACGACGACCTGACACTGCCGCAAATTACGCAGGCCGCCATCCGGATGCTCGACAATCCCCACGGTTTTTTTGCTATGATTGAAGGCGGAAAAATCGACTGGGCCGGCCACAGCAACGACGGCGCTACTATAATACGCGAAGTGATTGATTTCTCCGACGCCATCGCCGTCGCTGTAGAATTTTACCGCCGGCACCCTGACGAAACGCTCATTCTGGTTACTGCCGACCATGAGACCGGTGGCCTGTCGGTCGGTCGCGACGGTTCTTACTCCCTTCACCCGACAGCTTACGACGACCGTAACCACTCGATTACCCACCCCGTTACGGACGAAGAACAAGAAACCGTCCGTGAAATCGACAAAAAAGCGCGTGTAGCATGGACAACAAGAGGACATACCGGCATCATGGTACCCCTCTACGCCATCGGCCCTGGCAGCGAACGGTTTGCCGGAAAATTAGACAATACCGAAATTCCGCAGCGGATACTCGAACTGCTAAAATAATTAAACAACGAAAAGAATACGACCACTCATCCAATATCCAAAATCAACAATCCAAAATCAATAATAATGAAAAAATTAGTGGCAGGCATCGACGTAGGCGGAACCAATTCCGTATTTGGTTTAGTCGATGAAAAAGGAAAAATTTACGCCGAAGGCTCAATACCAACCTATAAATACGACGATTTCGACGTCTACCTACAAGTATTATGCGACGGGGTCAAAAACCTGTCCGCAAAAATCGACGAACCCTACGAAGTCACCGGTATCGGTATCGGCGCACCGAAAGGCAATTACTACAACGGCTGCATTGAAGATGCCGCCAACCTGAAATGGCGCGGAGTACTACCGTGCGCCGAAAAAATGAAAACGCACTTCCCGCGAATACCCATCGTGCTGACCAACGACGCCAACGCCGCCGCTATTGGCGAAATGATTTACGGCGGCGCTAAAGGCATGAAAAACTTTGTCGTCATCACCCTTGGCACAGGACTGGGCAGCGGCATTGTAGTTAACGGCGAAGTACTATACGGGCACGACGGATTTGCCGGCGAGCTGGGACACATCATCGTTACCGTCAACGGACGCGAATGTGGCTGCGGACGGCGCGGATGCCTTGAAACCTATGCATCGGCAACAGGCATCAAACGGACAGTCTACAAATTGCTGGCCGACCATATCGGCGATAGCGCCCTGAAAAATATCAGCTTTAACGAATTGACAGCCGAAATGATTACCACCGCCGCCATCAAAGGCGACCCAATAGCCATCGAAGCCTACCGACACACCGGTGAACAGCTCGGACGCACACTGGCCGACCTGATTGCCATCACCGCCCCCGAAGCAATATTCCTGTTCGGCGGCCTGGCCAAAGCCGGAAAATACATCCTCGAACCGACCGAAAAAACGATGGAAGAAAACGTACTCTTCCTCTGGCGCGGCAAAGTAAAATTGAAAGTATCAGAAATCAACGACAAGAACGCCGCTGTACTGGGCGCTTCGGCGCTGGCATGGAAAACCATCAGAGAACAATAGTATGCCAACACGTTATTACATCCGCGCAGGAAAATCCGTTCTGCTATTTTACACCATTGCCCTATTGGCCATTGCACTAATCTACTTTACCTCTTCGGCACAGTATCGACAAATCGACACCTTTATAGAGTTCCTTCAACGGGGCGTCAAACTTGGCTGGATGTCCCTGTTTCTGGCGGTTTTCGGATTAGCGTACCCCTTCATCGGATATACGCGGCATTTTATCCCGCATGCAAACACTCTCACGGCGGAAGAAAAAGACACAATCGTTGCCGTCTTTACCAACGCCCGCTTTACGTTACGGCAGGACGACGGACAAACATTCGTCTTCCGTCATAAAAATGCCTTCACACGCCTCATGCGGGTGTACGAAGACGCCATTACCGTCGATTATTCGGGCAAGGGACTGACCGTCGAAGGCCTGCGCCGCGACACCGACCGGCTGGCGCGGAGTATCGAATGGAAATTGAACCGCGAACAACAAAATGAGTCATAAACGGCGAATTTCTTAGAATAATGAACCATCTACTGGTGGCTGTTCCAAAATAAGACAGTCTCTTTTAATTTTATCAGGCAGTACAATTGACATTTTATGTGTAAAATTTCTTATAGCAAAACAAGGAAACAGATTTTGGAGTAAAAAACACAATACAAAACATGTTTTGATAAAAACAGGCCATTTTGTGTTATTTTTGGACGCAATTTTTTTTCTTTTGTTGAAGAGTTTTCCGATATTATATAAAGTCTAACAAATATTTTCAATTAGATTACAAGCGGTCATTATCTGATGTCTGGATGTATTGCCATACCATTGGTTAAAATCCGATATGCGTTCATCCATGGACTTTATCCACCGGTTGTGCGTAACCTGCTCCCGCATTAACCACCATACACGTTCAACCGGATTCAAGCTCGGCAAATATGGCGGTAAAAATATCCACCTGAGTTCGGGATAAGGAATTATTAAAATATGTAAATGATTGAATAAAATGCTATCTCCCGTCTATCGGCAGATTAACGACTATTGTTAAAAAAGATTACGAAGAAAAATCAATAAAAAGCTCCGGTTGCCCGTCGGGTTTTTTTATTAAAAAACAGTGCGCCCCAAGTGCGGCAATCAGGTTCATAATGAAGTTATGTAGCGAACGATGCATGGAATGCTATGCCTGACAGATGTTTTTGAGTTCATCATTAATAGTTTCTATTACAGAACGCTTTTGCAATATGATGCGGTCTCTCAGGCTCATAAGCCTGTTTTTCATATTGCTTTTGATACCGGAGACTAAATGAACACGCATTATCCAAAAGCATCCCAAAAAGTGAGGATGAGATATATCACCTGTCTCCGAACAGCTTACCGAATAGCTTCTTCATAAGCACTTTAAATACATTCTGATTCCGGTCATCAATATCGCGCCGCTGTTCCGCACCAACATGGCCAAAACAGGGCTTGTTTATCCCAAAAACCACCCTTATTACAACGGCGTCGCAAGAGCGGAACTCCGGAAGGCCATCGCCTACCTGCCGCCCGAAAATACGTATCAGACCGTTTTGATAGACGGACATAAAATAGACGTGCACCCGCTGCACGGGGAGAAGGAAACGGGGAGAAATATCGAGACCTGCAAAACGCTCCTAAAGCACGACCCAAAGGCGAAATTAAAACTTTTGCACATCATCAATAAAAACGAGATGCACATAAAAGACAGGTTGTACTCGAAAGATTATGTGAAAAAATTTGGAAAGAAAAATGCAGATGCGCTTTACAACGGAAAAGCGGTTGAATTTGAAGAGCCGGAGACGGGAAGCAAAGCCGTCAAAAACGCTATCCGTGGCGGAAAAGAGCAGGTAGACAGGGTTTTTTGAGGGTAAAAAACGACCTGACAGACGCTGAAATTCGCAATATAGAAGGTGAGATATTTAAACAGCTGGGGCATTACAAAGGAAAAAAATTTAAGGTATATTTGATTAACAATGAAATATTTAAAGAGTACATACCTAAAAAAGCAAAACAGGATTAACGAATTAACCCTGTTTAGTCGAAGTTCCCCCTCTCAGGGAGATATGGCACAAAAGTAGATATTATTTCCGAAATAGCAACATTTTATTCCATAAAAAAACTTAAAAAACATTAATACATAGCAGGAACAGCAAAACTGCAACTCATCATAGAGTTGAAAAACAAACTAAGCGCCGGCCTTAACCGTGCAAAGAATCAGGTAAACAGGGCTGTGGGTGGCAAGCAGAGCAACCTTGACGCCATATCTTTCCCCTATAAATTATGCCGTACATTTTTATTTTTCTGTGTGTAATGTCGAAAATATCATGTATCTTTGCATTGGCAATATTGTCGAACAAAAATGTTTAATAACAGGTCAATAAAAAATAAAAAGATGTACAGGAAATCAATTTTTTTAATTTTTACGCTATTGCTTACGTTGCCGGCATTTGCACAGTTGAGCAT
>JAITKF010000118.1 GCA_031278545.1 Prevotellaceae bacterium | reverse complement strand
CACTGTGTAATGATATTTACAATCCTTACATTCATGCCTTTGACAATCTATTATTGTGTCTGGTGTCGAACTCATGGACAAGGTGTGACTCCAATGACCTTTCTGCCCTCCGGAAGGCCTGCCTCTACTCTTGCGTAGACTGTGTGCATTACTTCGACAAATATCTTGAGACGGAGCGGTGGAACTCGTTTTACTGTTACGACCGTTTTTTAATAATTCTACTCTGCTCGCAATTGACGAACTATTGCTTTTAATTCTTCTTGTTGCGATAATAATTGTTCATATTCCGAACGTCGTATGTGTATCATTTCTTCCACGCCGCAAAGGGAAATATTTTTTTCTTTTTTTGAAGTACCTGAGTAGTTACGATAATAAAAGTAATAAATTTCGTATGATTGTTTTCATAATCTCATTTTAATTTAGTTTCATAAAATATTTTTCCCATGATTTGGTACAGCCACTTATTATCTGGCCACTATCATCTATTACCCATCCGATTTTTGTTTTTCCACCTATCGTCATGGTTTGACTATTTTTCAGGGCATTGCAATACATCCCCTCCTCATCGTCAATCTTTAAATTGGGGCCAGGCGAACATCGCAAACATGCATTATTTTGAATATATTCATAATAATGTTCACCTGGTTGTAAATCCCCTTCTACATATCCTGCTACTATTAATTTATTTTCCGGACGAAAATCATAAATAATGGTATTGGCGGAATAATTAATAGAATCACGAATCATGTCGTCATCAACATAAAGCGTATCAAGAATAGAAGTTACATATAGCAATTTCCATTGTCCAATGATATTTTCCTTGTAAGGATTTCCGTCATCCTTTTCTACCGTGACAGGATCATCCTTTGTACACCTCTCTGTCCCTATAATAACGAACAGAAAATACAGTATTAAATTTTTTTTTTTCATATTGTTTATTTTTAATTAATTTCTAAAATTTATTTATGTTAAAATAGTACACTCCTTTTTCAAGAGCTAAAAAATGGCGTCGCTATGCGCGGATGTAATATGTCATCGGGGAGGGCTAAGGCCACTCCTTGTAAAAAACTGTACGATAGCATTAGAAAAGATGTCCCTCTTTTAATTAAGAGAGCCGGCGCTCGGCGCCGATGCGGGGGATATTCATAGTGTGTTTCAGGTTCATGATTAAAGATATTAAATTTCGCTACAAATGTAATGTTTTTTTAGAAAGCGCAAATTTTATTTTTTTTATTTAACAAAATGTACACAGGCATCATTATGAGTGTACTGTAGCCGTGAGTGTGCCCGCTTGCCCATCATAGGTAAGGATTTTTACCGTGACCGATGCAGTATACGTCGAAGTTAGGCTGAAGGCCGATGATAATATGGAGACATAGCATAAGAATACTCACTTGCCAGACAAGCTATGGCTATTACACGATTATTACCGGTCAAATCATCTATGAAACTGCCACTATTACATTGTTCCATAACAATATTTATTGTTTTTGCATTAATTTATCAACTTCTGTTGCAAATTCGTAGTCCTCTTGTCTGATGGGTGATTGCCTGGAGGCGTGAGGTGTGCCTGCGGGGACAAGGTTTTATGCATTCATCTTCCCAGTAAAAACAGGCAAGGTTTTTTGTGAATATCGGGTATTGGCCGGATTTTCCATTGCGCGATGGTGGCGGTACGGATAAACTGGTCAGGCTGTGTGAGACAGGCGGCGACGCAGAGTTGTGAGGAGGGGGCGGCCGTATGCAGGATGTCTGCGAATAAGGCGAGGTTTCGGTAGGGTGTTTCGATGAATAGTTGCGTTTGACCGCCGGCGATGGCGGCATGTTCCAGTTGTTTGATACGTTGTTGCCGTTCGCGTGCTGGTATCGGGAGGTAGCCGGCAAATGCAAACGACTGCCCGTTAAGTCCTGACGCCATCAACGCCAGCAGTAACGACGACGGGCCAACCAGTGGGACGACGTCTATACCGTGAACGTGCGCCAGTTGCACCAGCGCCGCGCCCGGGTCGGCTACCGCCGGCGCGCCGGCTTCGCTCAGTAAGCCTATGTCGTGGCCATTCAAGGCCGGTTGCAGGAAGGGATGAATTTGTTCGGGCGCCGTATGTTCGTTCAGTTCAAAGAACGTCAGGGCATCAATCGGGGTCGCGATTCTGATACGGCTCAGGAAACGCCGCGCGGTACGCCATTCTTCTACAATAAAAAATTGCAATCGCCGCGCGACTTCCAGCGTTCCCGACGGAATGACTGTTTCGATGAGGCCTTCGCCGATAGGCGTCGGAATCAGGTATAATTTTCCGCGAGGCATGACCGACGAATAATAAAAGGGGGATTACGCAGTGGCTTTGGTTTTCGGATGACGTTCGAGTGCAAATTTAAGCACTTCGGCAATGGTTTTCACATAATGGAAGCGGAGTCCGGCAATGTATATTTCTTTGATTTCTTTAACGTCTTTTTCGTTGTCGGCCGACAGCAGGATGTCTTCAATACCTGCTCGTTTGGCAGCCAGTATTTTTTCTTTGATGCCGCCGACAGGTAGTACTTTTCCGCGTAACGTAATTTCGCCGGTCATTGCTATGCCTTTGCGTACCTTGTAGCCGGTGAAGGCCGACGCCAGCGAGGTAACCATCGTAATGCCTGCCGACGGGCCGTCTTTCGGGATTGCGCCTTCGGGCACGTGAATGTGGACATTCCATTCGTCGAAATTGTAGGCGGGCAAGTCCAGCAAATCGGCGTGCGCTTTGATGTACTGAAGCGCCAGCGTAGCCGATTCTTTCATCACATCGCCCAGGTTGCCGGTGATAGTCAGGACGCCTTTGCCTTTGCTCAGGCTCGATTCGACAAATAGGATTTCGCCGCCATTCATTGTCCATGCCAGCCCGGTAACGACACCCGTAAATTCGTTGCCCTGATAGATTTCTTTTAAATATTTCGGCGCTCCGAGTATTTCGGTTACTGCCTTTTCGGTCAGTTCGGCTCTTGTTTTTTCGCTGAGGGCGACTTTTTTCGCATAATACCGGGCGATTTTTGCCAATTGTTTATCCAGCGAGCGCACGCCGGCCTCGTGCGTATAGCGGTCGATAATGTTTGACAGTATTTTGTTGGATATTTTAATGGCCTTGGGTTTGAGGCCGTGCGCAGCCAATTGTTTCGGGAGTAAATGCCGTTTGGCAATCTCTATTTTTTCCTCGACCAGATAGCCGCTCATGTTAATCATTTCCATACGGTCTCGCAAGGCAGGATGGATGTTGCCGATATTGTTGGCAGTCGTAATGAACAACACTTTCGACAAATCGTAATCCAGTTCCAGATAATTGTCGTGGAATGCGCAATTCTGTTCCGGGTCGAGTACTTCGAGCAGCGCCGCCGACGGGTCGCCGCGAAAATCGTTGCCTACCTTATCAATTTCGTCCAGCATAATTACCGGGTTGCCCGATTTGCATTTTTTGATGGTTTGAATAATGCGTCCCGGCATAGCTCCGATGTAGGTTTTACGATGTCCACGTATTTCCGCTTCGTCGTGCAGGCCTCCCAGTGAAATGCGTCCGAACGAACGTTCAAGCGCTCGTGCTACCGACTTTCCAAGGGATGTTTTCCCTACGCCCGGTGGACCATACAGGCAAAGAATTGGTGATTTCAAATCGCCTTTCAGTTTAATCACCGCCAAATGTTCAATGATACGGTCTTTGACTTGCTCCAGCCCGAAATGGTCTTCGTCGAGGATTGTCTGTGCGTTTTTCAGGTCGAGGTTATCGACAGTATATTCGCCCCAAGGCAGTTCCAGCAAGGTTTGTAGGAAATTGTACTGAATGCCGTAATCGCCGGCGTAGGGGTTTATGCGCTCCAGTTTTTGTATTTCCTTTTCGAAGGTGTCGGCGGCTTCCTGCGGCCATTTTTTGGTTTTGGCTTTCTCGTGCAGTTCCTTTATTTCGTCGTCTACATTGCCTATTCCCAGTTCATCCTTAATGGTTTTAAGCTGGTTGTGCAAATAGTATTCGCGTTGCTGCTGGCTGATTTCCGTGTGTACTTTCTGTTGGATGTCGTTGCGGATTTTCAATACGTCAATTTGTTTGTTAAGCAACTCCAGCAGTTTTGTCGCCCGCTTTATCATGTCGTCTTCTTCGAGTAGGGACTGCTTGTCGAGCGGGTTTTCGACATCGAGGCTGGCGGCAATGTAATGAATGAGGAAGCTACGGCTGTCCACGTTTTTGATGGCATATTCTACTTCCTGCGGCAGGTGGGGCGACAGTTTGACAATATGCAGCGCTACCGCGCGAATAGAGCCAATCAGCGCATTGTAGTGTTTGTTTGGAGAGGGCGGGATAATGTCGTTGCGGACTACGACGGTGGCGACAAAATAGGGGTCGTCAACAATCATCCGCTTAATTTCAAAGCGGCGTACGCCCTGCAAGATGGCGGTAATAGCGCCTTCCGGTATTTCGACTATTTTCAGGATTTTTGCCAGTGTGCCTACTTTTTGCAGGTCGGTGGCCTGCGGGTTATCAATTTTCGCGTCGTTTTGCGTGATAGCGCCTAACAGTTGCGCGCCACCATGTACATCGCGCAAAAGACGGATGGATTTTTCCCGGCTCACGGTAATCGGCATGACCATTCCCGGAAATAATACCGCATTGCGCAGGGGCAATAACGGAAGGTGTTTCGGCACATCCAGTGTGTCGTTATTCAGTTCTTCGTCCGGGAATATAGGGATGTAATCAATTTCTTCGCTTCCCCAATTGCTTGTGTAGATCATTCTTTTTAGCCTTTTAATTAGTAGTGTTTATTCTTTTTGCGAAGCGGCCGGCGTCCGTCTTCTGCCATTCTGTCATATGAAATGCGCCTTGCATGGTAGACAATCATCGTGCCAAAATTAAAAAAACGGGGTGATGAGTGTAATATACAAGCCGCCTTCCCGCCGCCGGTTCATCGCATAGTCGATGCGGAAGACGATGTCGTAGTAAGTAACCAAATCGAACCCGCCGCCGCCGCTGTAGAGGAAAAGATTTTGCAGGTCATTGTGCGGCGAGGCATGGCGGTTGTACGAATAGCCGCAATCGACGAATAAATTGGCATAAATGGTAAAATGGATTTTATAGAATTTATCGAGTGTCGAAAGCCATGTCAGCTCATACGTTTGCGTGGGCATGACCAAAAAACGCAAGGTGTTTTTGAAAAGCACGAAATATTCGCCATCCATCACATAATCTTCGTATCCGCGCAGGTAATAATTATCGTATCCCAATGCTTGTTTTGCGGTATAGGCTTCGCGGTTGCTAACTGTCAATTTGGCGGCTAATGAGCCGGCGTAGAACCAGCGTCGCGACAGCGGCCAGTAGGTGGCGATTTCGGGGCAGAGGTCGCCGGTCAGCATGTTGTCGTTTAGTGCCGTGGTGGCCGAGACGGTTATTTTCCACAGCGTTCCGCTAAGCGGATAGGCATACGAATCGCGGTAGTCGCTGGCATACGAATACAGGGCATTCAGCGTATGGCGTCGGGTATTAGCGCCGCCCCAATAGTTGGGATTCAGGTGCAGCAGCGTGTCGTTGATAGCGGCATACTCGTAATACAGTCGGGCGGTTTGCCGTTCGCGTATCTGCGGGCGGAAGGAGTAGCTGACGCCGGCCGAATAGCGTTCACGGATAGCCCGTCCTTCGGTCGTTATGTAGGCCGGTTTATTGTGGTCAGTGATATAGGCGGCATTGTGCACGCGGTTGTATCCGAGCAAGAGTCCCAGCAAGTGCCGGCGGGCTTTGTCGAGCGACACGTCGGAATATGACAGGGAGAGCCCCTGTTGGTAGCCGAAACGCCCGTTGATATTCATATTTTCATTCAGTCCGCGCATATTTTCGATATTCACGCCTGCGCCAAATGAAAATCGCGACCAGTCGGGATGTCGGATCCAAGTACTGATGTTCCGGTCTTCAAATACCAAATCGACCACTGGCCATATATACCATCGTTCTTCGACCCGGATATACACGTCGACAGCGGCATTGTCGCGTACCGTGTCGGAGACATACACGTAATTAAAAAGCAGGGTATTGAGGATATTTTGCCGCGAGGCTTCTAATTTCCGTCGTAGTTCGGCGACCGGTAGTGTATCTCCTTTGCCGAATGTCAGTTCCCTGTAAATAATTGACGCGCGCGACTGCTTGTTTCCCGACAGGGAAATGCTGTTGACCGTTACATTCTGCGCGCATAAAGGGTAGTTTATCAGGCATAGAAACAGTATGATGTAATAGTATATCGCCTTCATAAAAGGTTTCAAAGGTACAAAAAAAATTGCGTTGTGGGTTCGTTGCTGATTTGTAGAGTTGGCAGGTAAGTTCAAATGATAAATGCAACCGGGTTATTCAAGGCCACCCCCGCAGGCATTCCTTGTCGGGCATAATGTTACTAACATAATAAATAATCATGCATATTTTTGATACTTTCCTTTCTTTGTTTTACGGGGATAATGTCTGTCTGGTTTATGCTTAGGGTGTTTAAGAATTTTAGTCAACAGCTTTTCTATTTCTGCCCGGAGGCCAGTGATGGAAGACACGTCTTTTCCTGTCAAGCAAAATTGAGTGATTAAACGGAGTGCATTGGTGAAAGATATCTTTTTTTGGGGGGGAATCGCCCTTTTGGGCGGCTCTACAGATTTAAATGCCGTAATAAATAGCAGGCAATCAGCGCCGCCGCCAATTCTTTTTCCAGCATCCCGGAAGTTTTGGCTCGCAGTACATTTATATCCATTAATGTTTTTACTTCTCTTATGCAAATCTCTACATCCCAGCGTATGGTATACTTTAATATGATTTCTGTTTTTTCAATTCATTCACTCAACAGGGCAGTATAAAGGACTGCTGTTTCCATCCCTTCTTTGGTTGGATATTTTTAACTGATTCTTCGCAGCAACATATCCTTCGGCAAGTTGTCCCATTCTTCCCTGCTTATATAATCGGGACGTTTTTCCGGCTGCTCTATCCGGACGATTTCATCTCCTTCTGCTATTCT
>JAITKF010000102.1 GCA_031278545.1 Prevotellaceae bacterium | reverse complement strand
CGCTACGTACGCATTGACATTACCGCGGTTTACAACGCCAACTACGGCGTACGCTACACCGATTTTACCGTCTATCAGTAAAGATATCCCTTCAAGAAACATTAACGGGCATTCGCGCCAGCCGATGAAAATGTCCCCCACTTTGGGGTTAACTTTCGTCGGCCGACGGAGATGTCCCCCACTTTGGGGCAGGCTTTCGTCAACTGACGGAAATGCCCCCCACTTTGTGGCAGGCTTTCGTCAACTGACTGGAATGTCCCACACCTTTTGGCAGGCTTTCGTCAACTGACGGGAATGTCCCCCACGTTGGGGCAGGCTTTCGTCAACTGACGGGAATGTCCCCCACGTTGGGGCAAGCTTTCGTCAACTGACGGGAATGTCCCACACTTTGGGGCAGGCTTTCGTCAACTGACGGGAATGTCCCCTACTTTGGGGCAGGCTTTCGTCAACTGACGGGAATGTCCAACACTTTGGGGCAGGCTTTCATTGACCGGCGGAGATGTCTCTTGCACCGGAGGAAGAGGATGCCGGGTAAAAGAGACAGAGTATAATTCCGTCCCGTAGCGCACTTCATTCACCACTTAGTCGTTTATACATCATTGTTCATCGTTTAGTATTCATTATTTTTGTACCTTTACCGCCCCACATTTAAAACAAATCTATATGTTATTCTTACTGGAAAGATTGAACGGGGCAAGGAAATCGACGACGCTGGCCACCGGCGATCCCTGCGGTGTTATCTACGCGGGCAGATTGTGCTTGATGCTTCCGTCCCGCGATACCGCATCCGGCAATGGCAGGCAGCGGCGGTAGAACGTAATATAAATAGCACGTCGTGCGAAACGATGGAGCGTTTGTGCAGAATTACGAGTGGAATATGAGGCTTGAATGATTAAAAAATATAATGGATACAAAAAAGAAAGGGACTATGTCCCGCAGTAAAGAAGCGCTCGGGACGGTGGTGGTAAGCGTAGAGGCATCCGCGACACCGTTATGGAAAAGTAAAGAACGGCTGTATGAAAAAACGCTGGCGTGGTTCGGCGAACACATGCCGGTGGCAGATTCGGAGTTGCACTACCGTAATCCGTATGAGTTGATGGTGGCGGTCATGCTCTCGGCGCAGTGTACCGACAAACGTGTGAATATGGTTACGCCGGCTCTTTTCGCGCATTTCCCGACGCCGCAAGCGCTGGCGGCTGCGCCGATAGAAAGTATCTACGAGCATATCCGCTCCGTATCATACCCCAATAGCAAGGCCGCACATCTAAAAGGAATGGCCGATATGCTGGTACGCGAGTTCCACGCCGAAGTCCCGTCGGATGTCGAGCAGTTGCAGCGGCTGCCCGGTGTCGGACGCAAGACGGCGAATGTCGTGGCGTCGGTCATCTTCAATCGTCCGGTGATTGCGGTAGACACTCATGTGTTCCGCGTAGCGAACCGTATCGGTCTGGCCGACGCCGCCACTCCTCTCGAAACCGAAAAACAACTGACCCGCTACATCCCTTCCAACCTTCGCCCGATTGCGCACCACTGGCTTATTCTCCACGGTCGTTATGTCTGTACCGCCCGTAAGCCGAAATGTGAAACCTGTGGCCTGCAAGCCTGCTGCCGCTACTTTAACGAGGCGCTGTGGAAACGTTGAGGCGTCGTTGTCTCGGCGACTATTGTACCCGTTCATTGGGGAGGCAAATCAATAAATCAACGATTTTTTCGTACCTTTGCCCCCCTCCTCATTATTGAGGGTCTTTCATCTTACAAAACGATGCGTAAACTACTCATTCTTGACCGGTATATTATACGGAAGTTCATCGGCACATACGTGCTCTCGTTGCTGCTGATTACGGTAGTGGTGATTATTTTCGACCTGAGCGAAAAGGTTGATGATTTTGTAGAGAAGAAAGCGCCGTTGACGGCTATCGTTTTTGCGTACTACATGAATTTCGTGCCTTACATCGTCAACTTGTTCAGTTCGCTGTTTGTATTTATTACGGTCATTCTATTTACTTCACAAATGGCCAACCACAGTGAAATCATTGCGATTCTTTCCGGCGGAATGAGTTTCCGGCGGTTGATGTTCCCGTATTTTATTTCGTCATTATGTATCTGCGTGATAAGTATCGCACTGAATTTATTTGTCATTCCGCCGGCCAATGCCACGCGACTGGCTTTTGAGGAGCAATATGTCCGAACGCCTTTTTACAATGCCAACCGGAACTTGCATTACCAGTTAAGCCCCGGCGTTTTTTTGTATATCGAGTCGTTTACGACGTGGGACAATACGGCGCGCCAGTTTACGATGGAAGAGTTTTCGGGGAAGCAGTTGGTCTCAAAACTCTCTGCCGAAAGCGCAAAATGGGATGAAGCGAAAAAACAATGGACGCTCTCGCAATATAACAAACGAACACTCCGGGACGACGACGAAGTAATCGAACGCGGCGATCGCATGGAATTGCAAATCGATTTCGATGCCGACGACCTGAAACGCCGCAATAACTTTACGGAATCGATGAATTATAATGAACTGAACAGCTATATCGACCAGTTGAAGCAACGCGGCGACAAGGGAATGAAATACGCGCTGATTGAAAAAAACACTCGTATTGCCGTTCCCTTCTCCGTCTTTATCCTGACGCTGATTGGCGTATCGCTCTCGTCGCGAAAGGTACGCGGCGGCATCGGGTTGAAAATAGGTATCGGGCTGGCGTTAAGTTTTTCCTACATCCTGTTTCTGCGCTTTAGCGAAATGTTTGTGCATGCGAACCTCCTGCCGCCGGCTATCGCGCTGTGGGTCCCGAATTGTTTATATGCTATTATCGCAATTGTGCTGTACAAGATAGCGCCGAAGTAATGCTTAATGACCAATTATGAATTATGAGTTATAAGTTACGTTTCACTACTTGCATAAGTCTACAGAATCTGCAGACCGTTTTTTACGCATCAAAAATCGGGTATGTCATTCTTTTATTAAGCGTCGGACAGACAAGCCATGCTCAGACATTCACCGACTATTTTGAGACATCCCGCCTGCGGGTGAATTTGATGCTGGCCGGTAATGCCGAGCGACAATGTGCTTATCTTGAAAGCCTGAACGAAGAACCGGTGTGGGGCGGTTCGCAGACGCATTTAATCGACCGGTTTCACTACGGCGATTATTTCGTTAAGGTGTTTTCGGGCGACGGGCAGTTGATTTACTCGCGCGGTTTCTGTTCGCTATTCAGCGAATGGCGCACTACGCGGGAGGCGCAGACACTCGCACGCGCCAGCGCCCTCTCATTGACCCTGCCTATGCCGAAAACTGACGTGCGGATTGAAGTACTGGAACGCGACAAGCAAACCGGCGACTGGCAACCGCTATTTGAGACCCGCATCAATCCTCTCGACAAGCAGATTCGGCGTGGGGTAGCGCCGTACCGGCATGCCGTAAGAGCTGTCCGTCGTTCGGGCGAGCCGGCCGTGAAGGTCGATCTGGCGGTAATTGCCGAAGGCTATCGGCAGGATGAAATAGAAAAATTCCACCGCGATGTCGTCCGCCTGACCGATTATCTCTTTACGGTCGAACCGTTTGCTTCGCATCGCGACGATTTCAATATTTGGGCTGTCGAAGCGGTATCCGCCGAATCGGGAACGGATATGCCGCATCGGAATAGCTGGAAAAATACGGCAGCCAATACCACATTCTTTACATTCGGCATCGACCGCTACCTGACCGCCCCCGACCATACCCGACTGTGCGAACTGGCATGGGACGCGCCCTACGATATCCTATATGTACTGGTCAATACGGATCAATACGGCGGCGGCGGCATTTATAATTTCTATTCACTCTGCACGTCCGACCATCCGCAATCGCAGAATGTATTTGTACATGAGCTGGGACATACATTTGCCGGTCTGGGCGACGAATATTACACCTCCGAAGTTACGTATGAGCATTTTTATAACCTTCGCATCGAGCCCTGGGAACCGAACCTGACGACACTGGTCGACTTCGATGGCAAGTGGAACGATTTGGTGCACGCCACGACGCCCGTGCCCACACCGGCGATAACCAAATATGCCGATCGTATCGGCGTATTTGAAGGCGGCGGATACACCGCTAAAGGCCTGTTCCGCCCGGCGGTCGATTGCCGGATGAAAAGCAATGCCACACCGGTTTTCTGCCCCGTTTGCCGGCGCGCTATCGAGCAAGTCATCAAATCCTATACCGGCACCTCATCCCCTTCGTCCGCCCGTGAATAACGCACAATACAAACTACTGCTCTTCGACCTCGACCACACGCTGTGGGACTTTGAAACCAATGCGCGGGAAGCTATTCGCGACATCTATCTCTCCCTGCATCTAACGGAACGCATTCCTCATTTCGACCTGTTCTACGACACCTACGAACGCCACAACAAACGCCTGTGGATGGAATACGAGGCGCGACAAGTAACAAAGGAACAACTGCGGATACATCGCTTCCACTCGGTATTACAGGATTTCGGCATCGATGATTATGCGATAGCCGACTATTTCGGACGTACTTACACGGCCTTATCGCCCCATAAAACAGCCCTGTTCCCAAACGTGCCGGAGGTACTTGCCTACTTGCATACAAAGTACGAAATGGCCATTATAACTAACGGTTTTGCCGAAGTGCAACACACCAAAATCGCCACCTGCGGATTAGCAAAATTCTTTAAACGAATTTTTATTTCCGAAGAAATAGGCTATGCCAAACCGCATCCGCGTATTTTTCAGGCCGCAATAACGGCATTCAATGCGACTAAACCGCAATCCCTCATGATTGGCGACAACTGGTACAACGACATCGACGGCGCCCGACGCTACGGCATCAATCAGGTATTTTTTAATCCAGAAAATCGAACCTCCTACGGCCAAGCCACCTACGAAATCCGGCGAATAGAAGAACTGACGGCGTTTTTGTGACACATAACGCGCGCCTGCAAGGACACGGGCAACGGTCAATCGCCGCAAGTACGATGCTTTTTTACCATATGTTTTTTCGTGCACCTATACGGTAATGTATCATATATAACCTGTCAGCTTTTTTCAGAACGAGACCCATTAATCACTAACCATTAATCAAGGCTTCAATTTGTTTTTCGGCTTGTTCATTTAGTTGGTTGGCCTGTTTTTGGGCTTCGTCTTTGAGTTTTTTCGCAGCGGCTTCGGCGGCTTTGACGGCGGCTATCTTCGCGAGAGCATTCTTGGTTTTGTTTGCTTCGTCAATAAGTTTTTGTCCTTGTTTTTCCGCTTCGGCTACTAATTTATCGCTCGCTTCTTTGGCTTGCTTGCGGATGTTCTCGACTTGCTTGTTCAATTCTTCATTGACCTGTTCGGAAATAGAAACGCCCGTGCCCGTACCCAACGTCGAACCGGCCAGTGCGCCCAGCGCCTGATCGATGGCTTCTTTGACGTCGATACCGAAAGTGGGATGCGTAAATGAGCCGCCGATTTCGACGGTAATCTTATTCAGGTAATTGTTGGCTAACTTGCCTGCCAGATTAATATGCGCCGTATAATCAATCGTTTGGTCTAATCCCGTAGAGCCGGACAGGTTCATGATGCCGGCGCCGAAATTCACGGCAAATGGTTTGGTCGTAACCCGCCCGTCGTCGATGGCAAACGGCAATTTTAGGTCTTTTATCTTGAGTTCTTTCAACGATTCGTTTTGAAGGGCCGATGCCAATCCGTTCAACACGGCGGTATTGCCAACCTCTACATGGTTGGACTGTAATACGCCTCCGGCTTTCAATGCGCCCAATACCGGCATAAACCCGTCGCCCAACGGGGATGAAAGTTGCACGCTGGCCGAATAATTGCCGACCAGTTTTTCAAAGATAGGCGCTAACTGCTGTACAGTAATAAATGTCTCGAAGGTTTTGGCGAACGATGCCTCCTGTACATCTAATGCGATGGACATTTCCTGGGGCTGGTCGTCCCGGCTTGAATCGTAGTAGCCGTTGATTTTGAGTTTACCGCCAAGGGCATTCAACGATAGGTTTTTCATATCTAATTTACCTCCTTTGAGGCGAAGCTGTCCGGCGACATTATCCATTTCCAACCGATCGAAAATAACACGGTGGAATGATCCCTCCATATCGAATGTTATATTTTTCGGCAGTTTGACGGTTTTCAACGAAGAGGTATCTTCTGCGGCCACGGCAGTGGTGTCGTTGTCGCTCATAAAATCGTTTAGATTCAGGTATTCGGAATGGATGGCCAGCGATCCTTTTAGGGTTTCATTTTTCATAAAATAGGCCATGAAATTTTCCAGTTTTCCGCTGCCCGAAATATCGTTGCGGCCTATCTGCGCTGCGAAATCGCTCAAATCAACATATCGTGGCGAGAAGGTGAGCGCAGCTTTTTTCAGTTGAATATTCAAGGCGCCTTCCGACGTCAGCAGCAGGTCTTGAATGTGCAGCGAGCCCGAGGCGCGCACTTGTTCGTATTGTTCCTTTTCGATGGCCGACAGGCGTGTGGCGAATTCCATATTGGCGTCGAGATGGCCGCTCAGTTCTTTATTTTCCAACGGGTAGATGTCCTTGACCATGCCCAGATTTACTTTCCCGACGGCGGTCAGGGCGATGTTCGGGTCGCTTATCGGCGTTGCGATACGAAGCTTTAAGTCGAAGGGATTGCCGTCCATTTCAAAGTGGAATTTGGAAATTTCGATTACGGTATTGTCTGCCGCGCCACCCTTGTTGCCGGCGTGGATGTCGGTATGGATATTGGTTACGGACCGGGGCATTCCGGGGTATTGGAACGTAGCGTCGGCGATGGTTAATTGCGCATCGAAGGCCGGCAGGAGGTCGCCCTTCATTGCGCCTTTGGCCGACGCATTCAGGGTTACCGCCCCCGTCGTTTTCAAATCTTCGAAATGGCCGGCGTAGATTGCCGGAATGAGGGACAGGATGTCCTTGAATTGTGTAGCCGGCGCGTGCAATCGAATATCCATCTCCATGCCGTTGTCGTCCTCGAGCAACGCCACCCAGCCGTCGATGCCGGCGTTGATGGCATTGATGCCGATATGGTTGTCGGCCAGTGTGTATTTATTCTGTCGCAAGTCGGCATCCAGGTGAATGTCGCCGTTTACTTGCGCCCGCGACAGGTAGGGGATTTTATTCATGATAAAACTCAGGGCGTCAATGCGTAACTGTGTCCGGATGCGTGTTTCGTCGGAGGTCATATCGCCCGAAAGCGTGAGGTTAAGGTTTTCCAGCGACACATTCATGTTTCCTTCAAAATCGTCGTAGTAAATGTCGGTGTTCGTAATCCGGAGTGTGGTCAGCAGCAGTTTGAAATGACTGCTGTCCGCCTCCGTCGCGACGGATTCGTTCTCCGTCGCAGTGGGTGCAATATCCCAGTTAGCCTTTCCGTTTTCGCGAATGATAGCGTGCAACCGCGCCCGGTCGAGGGTTATTTTGACAATCTCATAGCCTGCATCGCCAAAGAGACTTTTGAGGTTTACGGTAGCCGACAATTTCCCTGCGGAAATCAACGTGTCGCCGGCAAATTCGCCGGCGCCGGCGATATACACATTCTCTAACGAAACGGTGGCATTCGGAAAATTCCGGAAGAAATTCAGCCCCAGCCGCTCGAAATCAATGTGGGCATTCAGGGTTTTGTTCAGTTCGTTTTTTACTATCTCCAGTATTTTCCCTTTGAATGCAAAAGGTAAAACGGCTAACGCCAATACCAGCAAAAGGATAGCGATACTTGTAATGGTAAGTAATTTTTTCATGATTGTTTGCGTTTGTTTTAGTTGAAAATGATTTTGCATAACGGAACGCCTCACCGCAACGTAGCGGCAAAATGTTGTTGAAAGGCTTTCAGCAGGGCGTCCATGATGCGTTCAATGTGTGAGTCGGTGAGTGTTCTTTCTTTATCCTGCAAGATAAAACTCAGGGCATACTGTTTTTTGCCCGACGGCAGTTTGTCGCCACAATAGACATCGAACAGGTTGACGCGCTGCAGCAAATGCCGCTCTGTTTTGAATGCCGCGTCGCGCAATTGCGCATACGTTACCGCCTCGTCGACGACCAGCGCCAGATCGCGCCGCACTTCGGGGAATTTCGGCAACTCGGCATACCGCACCCGCACGCTTCGGACGGCTTTCAGCAGCCAGTCGCCGGAAATCTCCGCCGCATACACCGGCTGCCGGATATCGAAGGTCGCCCGCTGTGCAGAAGACACGGCGCCCAACGTCGCGCATACGCGCCCTTTCTGGCTGTACCGAATACCTTCGGCGAACAGGTCGGATGGCGCGGCAGCCGTTTCCAGACGGAAGATGTCGACGCCGAAACGCGCCAAAATACCTTCGACGAATCCTTTCAGATAAAAAAAGTCCGACCGTTCCTGCGGCCTGCGCCAGTGCAGCGCCGAGGTAAAACCAGTAACGAAGACGGCTAACTGTAAGGTTTCGATGTAAGCATCCAGCGTCGTGTCGGGAACGTCGGCGTCGAAGGCGTAGCAATGTCCCCATTCAAACAGTTTCACGTCGGTCTGCCGGCGGTTGATGTTATGCGCAATTGACTCCAGCCCGCCAAAAAGTAAGGTTTGCCGCAGGGCGTTCAAATCGCTGCTCAAAGGGTTGAGGATACGCACCATCTTGCTTTCGGGAAAAGTCTGTAACGGACGGTAATATTCCGCGCAAGTGAGCGAGTTGTTCATCATTTCATAAAAACCGTTGCCGACCAAATAATCCGACACCGTCCGTTGCATCGTTTCCTTGCCGGAATGAACGCCGGGCGCTATCGACAGGGTGGTATGCGTCTGGATTTCAACATTATTATAGCCGTAGATGCGCAGGATTTCCTCTATCACGTCGCACTCGCGCGTTACGTCGACGCGGTACGAGGGTACAGCTACCGACAGTCCTTCGGCGGTCGTTTCCAGAATGTCAAAATCGAGCCGCCGCAGAATGTCGGTGATGGTGTCGCTATCAATGGTTTTACCAATCAGCCGCCGGATGCGGGCGTAACTCAACGACACCACCGCCGGCGCGATAGGCGCGGGATATACGTCTATGACATCGCCGACGATGTCGCCGCCGGCGATTTCCAAAATCAGCGCTGCCGCGCGACGTAACGCCGGCGGCGTTACCTGCGGGTCGGCGCCACGTTCGTAACGGAACGACGCATCGGTACTCAGCCCATGCCGGCGGGCGGTTTTGCGAATCCACACCGGATTGAAATACGCGCTTTCGAGAAATACATTGACGGTCGCCTCCGTTATACCATGCGCCGGCCCGCCGAACACGCCGCCGATACACATCGGCTCGCGGGCGTTGCAAATCATCAAATCACATGCGCTCAACGTCCGTTCCACACCGTCGAGCGTTACGAACTTCGTGCCTTCGGGACAGGTCTTGACTATCACCTCGCCGCCGGCAATCTTATCGGCATCGAAAGCATGAAGCGGCTGGCCGATTTCGTGCAGGACATAGTTGGTAATGTCCACCACATTGTTAATCGCACGCACGCCGATAGTCGCCAGCCGCTTCTGCAACCATTCCGGCGACGCCCCGACCGTAACGCCGCGAATCGTTACGCCCGTATAACGCGGGCAAGCTTCGCTATTTGCCACCGTGATAGCGATGCCGCGACCGCTCCCCTTACGAAGCGTCGTAGCGTCGACGTCCTTTACCGGAGACCGTAGCGGGAGGTTTAAATATGCCGCCAAATCGCGCGCAACACCCACATGCGACGCCGCATCTACGCGGTTTGGCGTCAGGCCGATTTCAAAGATCGTATCGTTCTCCAGCGACAACGCTTCGCGCAACGGCGTACCGGGCGTAAGCGCTGCGTCGAGCGTCATAATACCCTCATGGCTCGCGCCCAGACCCAACTCGTCTTCGGCGCAAATCATCCCCCACGATTCTATGCCGCGCAATTTCGTTTTTTTGATTTTTATCTCGTCGCCGTTGGTAAAATATAGGGTGGCGCCGACCGTGGCGACCGGCACTTTCTGCCCTGCGGCCACATTCGGCGCGCCGCATACGATTTGCAGCGGTTCACCCGCCCCAACATCCACCGTCGTTACACGCAGTTTATCGGCGTCCGGATGCGGCGCACACGTCAGCACCTCGCCCACGACCACGCCCTGCAAGCCGCCTTTCGTAGCCTCGCGCTCTTCCATCGCCTCCACTTCCAGTCCAACAGCCGTAAGGATTTCCGCCGTACGTTCGGGCGTTTCACGCAACGCCACATAATCTTTAAGCCAATTATACGCTATCTTCATAGTATGATACTTGTAAAAATGAGGGGTTAAAGGTAGTTATTTTTTTGAAAACGGGGAAAAGCGGCAGGGACGCCACTGCGCTCCCCATAAAAAAACAACCGCCCACAATTTGTGGGCGGCGCTCTTGAAATTAAAAAATTCCTAAACCACCTACTACCGGTTGCGATACTCTTCCTTGGCCTTTTCCATTTCTTGTTTGAACTGGTGTTCGGCAAAGTCGATGGAAAGCTTTTGGTCGTCGGTGAGCTTTTTGTGGATGCGCGACAACGTTTCTTCGCCCATTTCCACGCAGACATACACGTTGTAGCTGCCGTCTTCTTTCACATAGGTGTTGCTGCAAATGGTTTTCACGTTGCTCAACAGTTGGTCGGCATAGCCTTCGGATATTCCGGTGCCTTTGTCCACCAGATCTTGTGTACGGTCAGCTTCATGCTGCTGGTTGAATACGCGGATAAGCGAGTTAATTTGCTCTTCCAATTGCCGCGCCAACCGGGCTTTGGCGTCGAGTTCGGCAAGGTTGCGGGCAAAGGATTCTTTGGGGCTTACGCCGTTGCCCGACGCCCGCCAATCTTTGCTCGCTTTCAGCGCCAGCTCTTCGCACTCTTCTTTGTCTAACTTCACGCCACGCTCGATAGCGGCCTTTTGTTCCAGCGTTTTTGCCGTTTTTGTGCTGCCGCAGGACGACACGATGACGCCTGCGATGATTGCCACAAGGGCATGTTTTAAATAATTTCTTTTCATGATCTTTAGTTTTATTTTTGCCTACTCTAAAAAGTTTTCGGCTTTCCTTATAATGTTTTTTATTCGTTTTTTTACCAACTATACGCATTATCCCGCAGCCACACTTGCGCATCTTCGTCTCCCAACCGCGCTGCCTGTTGATAGCATTTAATCTTTTCTTTTATATTGCCTAATTCGCCATAGGCAATTCCCATGAACCAGTATGCGTAGGCATCGTTCGGGTCAATGGCGATGGCTTTTTGGTAGCAGCGTATGGCTTCGCGGTAGTCCTCTAAATTATCATAGGCAATTCCCATTAACGAGTATGCTATTGTAAGGTTCGGGTCAATGGCGATGGCTTTTTGGTAGCAGCGTATGGCTTCGCGGTAGTCCTCTAAATTATCATAGGCAATTCCCATGTGATAGTATGCGTAGGCATCGTTCGGGTCAATGGCGATGGCTTTTTGGTAGCAGCGTATGGCTTCGCGGTTGTCCTCTAAATTAGCATAGGCATTTCCCATGTTATAGTATGCGTAGGCAAAGTTCGGGTCAATGGCGATGGCTTTTTGGTAGCAGTGTATGGCTTCGCGGTAGTCCTCTAAACTCTTATAGGCATTTCCCATGTTATTGTATGCGTAGGCATAGTTCGGGTCAATGGCGATGGCTTTTTGGTAGCAGCGTATGGCTTCGCGGTCGTCCTCTAAATAATAATAGGAAA
>JAITKF010000008.1 GCA_031278545.1 Prevotellaceae bacterium | reverse complement strand
GCATCCAGCCGCCCTGTTGAAAGAAAAGATTCTTTAAAACTCTTGATGTTCTTTCCTTCTCGCGAAGGTTGAAAATCTTTTAAGCCGATGGTTTCTAAAAGCAATTCTTCGGCTTGACGGTAGAGGATTTGAGATTGTTCGCGCTTTAAATGAGCTTTTTTAATATTAGTTTCTATTTTATTCTGAAAAGAAATAGATGGTATAGGGACTTTGATTTTCGATAATAAATCAAGATTAATTCGTTGCTGGATACCTCCATTTTTTTGCTGATCTATCTGTTGTAATCCAATACTTGAAGATAAAAATGCAAATAAATAATAAGGGCTTACATCATGTATTTGTTTTATTATTGCAACTGCTCTGTTAGCAATACAATGCTTAAATCCTTTTGGAAGTATTGCTATATCACCTACACTACCCATTATTGATAAAATCACATCTTCTTCATGAATATGAGATCGTTCTTGCGATTCAAAATATTTCTTGCCTACAAAAACAGGTTTATCATTTTCTATAAAATGATTTTTTATATCTTTTGCTTGTAAATATCTGATTTCTTGCGGTTGATTGCATGGAAATTTGGAATGATCGCCATCTGCGACAAAAGCAATTTGTTCTATGGTTTTGCAATTATCATTTCTTATTAAGTTCAAATTAACGAGTATATTCTTTCTGCTATAATAGTTGCTATCCAGCCGCATATAAATATTCTCTATTTCACTCAACCAAACCTCGCTTACCTCCAGCCCTTCCAACAGCGCTTTATACTTTGCTTCGTCGAAAGGGCTATCTAAAAAAAACTTAGTCGCTCCTTTTTGGCAAACTCGATAAACGCTTCCGCGATACCATCGGCGGTTAGTCCGTCGTGGTTGAAAAGGTCGTGTTTCACAATCAAATGACCGTGCAAGTCGAGTGCATAATCGTCCAGATTTTTGGGATTGGCGACATATTCAACCGCAGGTTCCTGTAAAACTAATTCTTCCTGCCTGTATTGCGGCGTCAATTTATATTTTGCGACGTCTCGTTTGCGTACATAAATTTTCTCGCCGCTATTGTCTTTGCTGGGTTCTTGCATGGTTGCAAAAAAGATGGGATAATCTTCACGTTTCGGACACAACTCATCATCCCATTTCTGAACAAACAGCACGCTGGTTTTTGTGCCGGTATGCGGTTTGAAAACATTCCCGTGCAAGCCGACTACCGCCAGAATACGGCAACGTTCGGCGATAAACTCGCGGATATACTTGTCGCTACTGTTATTGAAACGCCCTTGCGGCAACACGATTGCCATTCGTCCGCCGGGTTTCAGGAAATCCAGATTGCGCTCGATAAACAAAATATCGCGTCCCACCTTTGTCTGGTATCTTCCGGCGGCGTTTTTACCCAGTTCATATTTTGCAAGAATGCGGCTTTCCTTTATATCGCCCGCAAACGGCGGATTGGCCATGAGAATATCAAACCCGAAACCGTGATTGCTTTCTTTTTCGTTTCGCAACTTTTTGAGTTTCTTCCAACCGTTATTGTAAGTATCAATCCAGACAGAATCGCCCGGCTTTTTGTCATCGCCTGTTTTTTCGTACCAGCGGTCATAGTCGAGCGTATTCAAATGCAGCACATTTGTTTGACCGTCGCCTGCAATCAGGTTCAGCGTGCGGGCAACGCGAACAGCGTCGTCGTCGAAATCTATCGCAAAAATTTTGCTGTTCACATAGTCGGTACATTTCTGCGGCTTATTTTCCAAAGTAAACAGATGACTTTTATCCAGTCCTTTACTTTTCAGGATTTGTTCCCAAACATAAAAAATGGCGTGTACCGGAAAACCGCAACTTCCGGCAGCCGTATCAATCATTGTTTCCGACGCTTTGGGATTAAGCATCCTCACGCACATGTCGATTACATAGCGGGGCGTAAAATATTGTCCCTTTTCGCCTTTGCTTCGTTTGTTGATGAGGTATTCAAAGGCTTCGTCGACCACTTCCAGATTTGAATTGAACAGTTTCACATCCTGCAACGAAGCCACGCAAACGGAAAGGTGCGAGGGAGTAAGCATAATTTTGGAGTCTTCGCTGAAAACGCCTTCCCACTTTTCTTTTGCACGGTCGAAGAGAGCCTGTATTTTGTTTTTAAGCTCGGTTTCCGTATCTCCGTAATTCCGAAATTCCAAATGACGGGCGCTGTCGCGTCCACTCTGCATTTCGTCGTATAATTTCGTAAAAATCAACTTGAAAAGCTCTTCAAACACATCGACGCCCGCATTTGCCAATACCTCGTCTTCCATTTCAAGCACTAATCCTTTTAAAGATTTCCGTTCGTTTATCAACTTGTCGCGTGCTATTAAATCTTTGATTGTCCAGCGTTCCGATAAAATATCGGACAGTTTTTCAGTGGCTTTCGGGATGTTGGGAATGTCCTCGAAATAATTGGGGTCGCGCCTGTGGTAAAACGAGATAGAATCGCCGTTTGTCCACACGCCGATAGGCGCTCCGGTAGCGTTGCAGTAGGATTTCAACTGTTCTTTGCCGTCTTTCAACTTCGGCTTTTTCATCTCAACGATGATGTAAGGCGCAATTGTATTATCCTTATCGAAAATTACAATGTCGGCGCGTTTTTTCTCCCGTCCGAAAGTAACGGCATATTCCAACTCGATGCGGTCGGCAGGATACTTGTAGTCTTTTAATAAAATTTCGAGATAAAGTTGCCTGATAACTTCTTCGGGCGTAAGTCGAATCTCCTTTTTGCGGATAAGACAATTAATATAAGGCGTTTCCTTTCCTTTATTATCGGTACGCACGACGATACGCTGCTCAAATTCATAAATCAGCGTCAAGTCAAATTGTGCATGTCTGTAATCCGAATCCTTTAATATTGTTGATAATTGCATGTCGTTTGAAATAAAATTTGTGCAAAGGTATAATTTTTTTGCAAGACTTTATCCGTAAAATTGTTTTAGCCTGTACTCTTGACTGATATGGAAATTATTCTTATAAAAAAACGCTATTTCTCCACTAACTATTAGTCTTTTACGAGTTTTTACGCTTACTTTGATGTCGGTTTCAAAAACCTACCGCACTTTTCGAGGATTTTTAGAGAGCAATTTAACTATGCGCCAACGAAATAGCAAGTGAAATATGCCTTACAACACAAAAAAGAGCCGCAAAGAAAAACAACCTTTGTGGCTCGTGCTTTACGTTTAACAGAAATTTTAAAATAATAGAATAATATGGAAAAGAAAAACAACAATACTATCAAATTGCGGAATATTTTCTGGCTCAGCACGGAAACGTGAGTTTAAGCACCTTAGAAATTCTTAACACTATTTTGTAGGCATTGTTAAATTAGTATAGCTTTTGAACAAAAATACAGGCGTAAATATCTAATGTTCAATGTTTCATTTTGTATATTTCTATATCAAATTAACAATCCCTTTTGTATATTTTAGAAAACGGCTGCAAATGGCGTGCGTTATCTCCGTATTTTGTTAATTGTCATACGATTTACATTCGCGTGAGCCACTAAAATAAGGCTTTTTCTCTATTGTGTTTTTTCTTATCCCAGTTGCATTTACTATTTGAACTTACCTACCCAATGAAGCTGACGGCAATCATTGTCTGTTCATTTAAAAATCCTATCTTTGCATTCGGGAAAAGAAATATAAAAAATTGCAAAGATGATAATCTACAACACGCTTACCCGTCAGAAAGAACCGTTTGAACCGCTGCATCCGCCGTATGTGGGAATGTATGTGTGCGGGCCGACGGTCTATGGCGATCCGCATTTGGGACATGCGCGGTCGGCTATTTCGTTCGATATTCTGTTTCGTTATTTGTTACACAAAGGCTATAAAGTCAGGTATGTACGTAATATTACCGACGTAGGTCATTTGGAAAACGATTCCGACGACGGGGAAGATAAATTGCTGAAAAAGGCACGGCTTGAGCAGCTTGAGCCGATGGAGGTGGCGAAGTATTATACCGACCGCTATCACGATATGATGGATGCGCTCAACGTCCGGCGGCCAAGTATCGAGCCGAATGCGTCGGGGCATATTATGGAACAAATCGAGATGGCGCAGCAGGCTCTGGACGCGGGTTATGCGTACGTGGTCAACGGGTCGGTGTATTTCGATGTGGCGAAATACAACGCTCGTTATCATTATGGGATACTGTCGGGACGTGTGCTGGACGAACTGCTGTCGGCTACGCGCGAAAATCTCGAGGGGCAGGACGAAAAGCGGAACCCTGTCGATTTTGCTCTTTGGAAACGGGCACAGCCGGAGCATATTATGCGATGGCGTTCGCCGTGGGGCGAAGGGTTCCCGGGTTGGCATCTCGAATGTTCGGCAATGGGACGGAAGTATTTGGGCGAGCAGTTTGATATTCACGGCGGCGGAATGGATTTGCAGTTTCCACATCATGAGTCGGAAATCGCCCAGTCACAGGTTGCCAACGGCCAGCCGCCCTGCCGCTATTGGATGCATAATAATATGATTACGGTCAACGGGCAAAAGATGGGTAAATCGTTGGGTAATTCTATTATGCTGGAGGAATTTTTTACGGGGCACCATCCGTTGTTAGCGCAGGCCTATACGCCGATGTCCGTGCGGTTTTTTATTTTGCAGGCGCATTATCGCAGTACGCTTGATTTTAGTAATGAGGCGCTTCAGGCATCCGAGAAGGGCTTGCGGCGACTGCTCGACGCCGTCCAAACGTTATCAACGCTGCCTCCGACGCCTGCGCTGCAGGCGTCGGAGGCAATCAGGGCTAATGAGGTCGCGGCGTCTGGCATTGTCGAAAAGGTATTTGGCGCACTGGATGACGATCTTAATACGCCGGTAGCGATCGCGCACCTGTTCGACGCCGTCCGTCTGATTAATGCAGCCCATGATAAAAAAGAGCCGCTTTCGGTCGATGCTGTTACTACGTTGAAAAAGTTGTTTGACGAAGCGATTACGCAGATCCTCGGCTTGCGCGACGACCGGCAGGCATCGTCCGGCCATGCCGCCCTGCTCGACGGTCTTATCCGTATGATTCTCAACGTGCGGGAAGCGGCTAAGGCTCGCCGCGATTTTGCTACCGGCGACCGTATCCGCGATGAATTGACGGCGCTGGGCGTCGCGGTGAAGGATACGAAGGAGGGGAGTACGTGGATGTATGAACGATGATGTAGGATATGTATAATGTACCCCCCCATTTTCGGATAGCCAGTAAAGACAAAAAAGTATAAATTTGCAAAATGAAAAGTCAGCGAAAATTTACGAAGGAAAAAACTTTTCAAGGAGAGGCGGTTTTTACCACTTTTTCAGAAAAGAAATAGTACACTAAATTTGTTTAACAAAGTATCATTTCCTGTTCAAAGAAATGGGTACACTAAAATGAAGTATTATGAGACGAATTATTTTTGCCGGTTTTCCGGCGCAGGTGAAGGAAAGCATCTTACGTTTTCCGGTGGCGTTGTTGTGCTGTCTGGCGCTGTGTGTAATTGATTTTTTGTTTTTTGAAGATTTCCTGACGGAAGATTCTCAGGATAACATTCTTAAATTCAACTTGCTTCTACCGTTGGGGTTTGTGCTTGCAGTGGGGCTGCGTATTTTTGCGGAAGACCGTCGCAGTCGTGCGTGGCGTTATGCCGAATGGTCGGTGATTCCTCTGCTGACGTTGTATTTCTTCCTGTTGCCCGACGGCGTATATTATTCCTTTGAACACCACCCGACGCAGTACGTCAGTTATGCGGTATTTTGTATCACGGCGCTGCTGTTCCTGTGCCTGGCGCCTTTTTCGGGGACAAAACAGCCGTTGCTGTTCTGGCGATATAATCTAAAAATCTGGGGACGGGCGCTATTTTCGTTTCTGTGCGCCGACGTCTTTTGGATAGGCTTGATGATAGCCATATACTCCATGCAGACATTGTTCGACGTGGATGTTCACGATGCGTGGTTCGGCCACATGTGTCTGTTCTGTTTCCTTATGCTTGGGCCGCTGCTGTTTACGTCTGGCATTCCCCGCGCGTCCGAAATCAACAAAGAGCCGGTATGGAATTATGCGGTGCCGCGTATTGTGGGACAGCATATTCTGCTGCCACTGCTGCTTGTTTATCTGCTGATTTTATACGCCTACGGGCTGAAAATAGCGATAACGTGGCAATTGCCGGACGGGTGGGTCAGTGTGTTGATTCTGGCTTATTCCGGCGGCGGGTTGCTGGTCTATTTTTTATTGCATTTTCTATATTTAACCCGAAAGAGCAAGATAGCGAGGAAGTTCGGCGCCGGTTTTTTCTATTCGGAATTACCGCTAGTAGCGTTGCTGGTGGCGGCTATTTTTCGCCGCACGGCTGATTACGGTATGACTGAAAATCGCTATTACCTGTGGTTGATGGCCGGTTGGCTGTTAGGCGTTTCGTTGTATATGATATGTACGCGGGGCAAATCGCTACGAGCGGTATTTATTTCGTTCGGCGCGCTGGCGTTGCTGTCGCTCGTCGGGCCGTGGAACGCGTTCAATGTGTCGGATTGTTCGCAACGAAACCGCCTGCAAACGATATTGGCGCAAAACGACCTGCTGCACGACGGACGCTATCGCCCCAACACCTGCCGGACAATTAACGACGACGATGCCCGCGAGGCACGGAAAGTGATTTCATATTTTAGGAATAAAGGAAATGTAAGTTGCCTGCAGCCACTGTTTACGGTCAATGTAGACAGCCTATACCGTGAGCATGGCGCGGCGTTATCCTCGCACCTGCTCGACTTGCCGGCGGCAGACGGCAACGACGAAAAGACTATACAACGGTACTTTTCCCTCGACAACAAAGAAAGAAAATCGGTTTCCATCGCCGGATACGATCGTTTTACAATGTACGAATATTACAGCTGGAGTACGCCGGACTGCCCCGCACCGAAGGATTCGACGGTCGCGTGGCTGATTTGCGCACGTGAAGGAGGTATCATCGACCTCTATCGCGACGACAAACTATATAAAACGGTCAACCTGACCGAAGCTCTTCAAAGTCTTACAACTCTCGACTGGGACGACAACCAGTCATCAACGTCTTACACGCAGGACGATTTTAGCGTTGTCATCGACCGACAGTGCAAGCTCATTTTTACTGAACTCAGCGCCAAACTGTATGACGGCAAATTTATTTTGAAGGATGCGGAATTGTATATTTTAGAAAAGGATTAATGGGATCATAGACGATATAATATGTGATTTCACAGTCTCTCCCTGTATCCTGATTTTTTGAGAATACATACCGGCGCGGCCTATGCCCCTACCCTACCCTACGGCAATCATCGTTCAGACAACGGATGCCTGACGAATCACGCCTCATCCATATCGACCAGTTTATTGACGATGGCGTAAATAGTAAGTCCTGCGGCACTGTGGATTTGTAGTTTGGAGGAGATATTCCGGCGGTGGGTGATGACGGTGTGAACCGACAGGCAGAGTTTATCGGCAATTTGTTTATTGGTCATTCCTTTGATGACGCCGACGATGACTTCTTTTTCGCGGGCGCTCAACAGTTCATGCCGGCGGTCTTTTTCCTGTTCGCTGGTGAGGACGGTCAGTTTGTCGTGGATTTGGTCTGGTGTATCGTAGATAGAAATGACTTCGTCGTATAACTTAATCAGGGCGCTGTCGATGAGAGTTGTTAGGAGAGCGACGCATTTCATATTAGGCAGACCGGCGCTTTTTTTGAGCAACGGCAAGGCGGTAGCGCCTATCAGGTTGGGGTTGATGATTACTATTTCCGGTTTTTGCCGTAGCAGGACGGTTCTCAGGTGTTCGGCGTCGCCTGTTTCAAAGACTTCCAGATGGAGCGTATGGAACAGCTTTAAGACCGCCAAGACGCCTTGCCGGATAATAGAAGAAGATTCGGCTAAGACTATTTTAGCAGTTGCGCTCATGGCGTTTTTTACTTTGTTGTTCAAGTTTCTGTACGGCAGGCACAAGCAGGCGGTTTTCGATGGCGTTGTGCGATGCAAGATCCTGTTCGCAGGAGAAAATGTCGAATAGCACATGGCTGATTTCGTTGGTGCTTTTGACCGGATAATATTTGATAATGATATTTTTTAATTCCGTAAGCCGGGCTTCGACCTGATCATGCTGTTTTGAGAATACGGCGCTATTGTATTTCGGGCGTGGTTTGCCGCACCGCACTTCGCGAATATATGGGAACAGGACTTTTTCTTCGTGCGCCATGTGTTTATGGACTTCGGCTACATATTCGTCGAAATAATGCAGGATGGCTTTTGTCAGGTCGTGATTACCTGCAGGTAGAGCTTCGGCCAGTTTTTGGCGGATTGACGGTAAACGGAATGTCAGGAAGTAGTCGTGCGAGCGTTGCAGGTAAGTAACCAGCGCATCCAGCGATACGCGGCGATGCATGAAGTCAAGCATTTCATCCCTATCGAGCAGCAGGTCGACAACGGTCAGGAAGGTGTCGACGTCGACGTCGTTGTCGGCGCATACCTCTTTTATCTGCTTGTCGCCGAAGCCGAGGGCGATACCGAATCGGCTTAACACCAAAAGCATTTTATAGCGCTCCGTGATGAGGTCGCACATGCGGTCGGTTTCTTTATATTTCCCTAATTTATACATAATTATTTATATTATTCATAATTTTTATGGGTGCCGGCGGTTTTTCGTACCTTTGTGCACAAATCCGTCGATTGACGCTACAAATATACACAATGTTTTCTTTTTTTGACGTAGATACAGTATTTTTCACCGTCGGCAGGCAACCGGTGAGCTACCTTGAAGTGCTTTGCACGCTGGCCGGACTGGCTGGTATTTTCTTTGCCATGCGCGCTAAAGTCGCTAATTTTTGGATTGGGTATTTATATAATATCTTGTTGTTCCCGTTGTTTTTACAAAAGGGATTATATGCCAGTATGCTCTTGCAGCCTGCGGGGTTTGCTATTACGCTGTTCGGTCATTACCGCTGGACGCATCCGCACAGGGACGAAGAAGACCGGCAACGGGAGTTGAAAATTACACGCCTCGGCGGTCGGTCGTGGGTGGCGACCCTGCTGGTGGTCGCCGCGATGACGGTCGGCATAGGTTTTGCCATCTCGAACCTGCACCATTGGATTCCGGCTATGCGTCCAGCGCAACAGCCGTTCCTCGATTCGTTTATTTTGGCCACCATCCTCACGGCGCAATGGCTTTCAGCGCAAAAGAAATTGGACTGCTGGGCGGCATGGATGACGGTCAACGTCGTGAATACCGTCCGTTATCCGTTTGGCGGGCTGGTGTTTCTCGCACTGGAAAGCGGCAGTAAAATTATTATGGCCACGTTCGGTTTTTTGCACTGGCGGAAAAAGATGTTGAGCGGTTGAGTTACTTCGTATAGCTCCCTGTCCGGAAAAAAGGGGGATTAATAGACCGTTACGGTCAGCTCTCCGTAAACGGGCGAGATATGGCAACAGTCAATATCAAATGTTACGGCGTGCCAAAAGATAGTTCGCTGCCTGAGAATGCCCGTAAATTCTATCACGACGCGCGTATTCTCATGGCCTTTGACGAAAGCGTCGGTCAAGAATATATAATCGCCCGTGGCGCGCATTTTCTCCCACAGGGCGGGATCTGCGGGCGGGGTGGCAACAGGCGTGCGGTCGAGCATATTGGTCAGTTTAAAGGTGTCTAACGCTACGGGTTGCAGTAGTGAGTCGCGAACGTGGAGATAGACCGTATCCACCTGCGCCGAGCATACGGCCATTCCGCAGTCTTTCGGGTCTACTTCTGCGCAGGCGTAGCAAAACAGGGCGCAGAGAGGAATCAGTAATGGTGTTTTTATCATTTTCATCGTTTTTTATACCGGCAACTTTAGTTGCTTGTTTTCTTCTTCAAAATAATTGATAAATGCCCTATTGACCATGCGCAGGCCACCCGGCGTGGGATAATTGCCGCTAAAATACCAATCGCCCCGGTTATTGGGGCAAGCGATGTGGAGGCCTTCGAGCGATTGATAAACCAATTCTACTTCGGCGCGCATTCCTTTAGGGCGCAGTAGCATGACAATTTTTTGTGAAATTTCTTCGGGAGTAAACGGGCGATAGATGTCTTTCACATGATTTACTAATTGATCATTCTCTGCATTGACCTGTTGCTTGCAACGATTGTATACATCCTCAATAAGTCCTGCCTGATTTCGTTCTTTAAGCAGTTCGATGGCAGCCAAGAAAGCGCAAAACTCCTTCATCCGCGACATTTCAATGCCGTAACAGTCGGGATAGCGGATTTGCGGAGCGGAACTTACTACGACGATTTTCTTTGGCTCCAAGCGGTCAACGATTTTCAGGATACTTTGCTTTAGCGTTGTTCCTCGAACAATGCTGTCGTCTACAATGACAACGGTGTCCGTCCCCGGACGAACGACGCCGTAGGTTACATCATAGACATGTTCTACCATATCGTTACGCGAAGCGTCTTCGGTGATGAACGTCCGCATTTTAGCATCTTTCACCGCAATTTTTTCTATGCGCGGTCGTTCGGTAATAATTTGCCACAATTCGTCGGGCGAGAGTAATTTTCCAGCATTAATAATCCGCTGCTGCTTATCACGCAGCATATAATCTTCGACACCTTTCATCAGGCCGTAAAAAGCGATTTCGGCGGTATTGGGGATGTAGGAGAAAATGGTATTGTCCGTATCGTATTGAATTGCTTGCAGCACCTTATCGGTCAATTGTTCGCCTAATTTCTTACGTTCATGATAAATATCCCTGTCCGTACCGCGCGAAAAATAAATACGCTCGAAGGAACAGGCACGACACTCTTTCGCCTCCATAATTTGGACGAGCGAATAATCGCCGTCTTTTTTTACAATCATCGCCTGTCCGGGAAGTAGCTCGTGTACGTCGTGCGCCGGCGCCCGCAGGGCTGTCTGAATCACAGGACGTTCTGAGGCGACGACTATTATTTCGTCATCTACATAATAAAAAGCGGGACGGATTCCGTGCGGGTCGCGCACCACAAACGCATCGCCCTGTCCGATAACGCCGCAGATGGCATAGCCGCCGTCTAATTTTTTTGTGGTTTCACGCAGGAGGAATGGGATGTCTAATTCCTTTTCAATCGTTCGTGCGATTTGCAGCCGCGACATATCGGTTTCGCGGTAACGCATATATAATTGTTCGTTTTGCCGGTCGAGCAGGTGCCCCATGCGTTCGAGCAGCGATACGGTGTCGGACGTGTTATGCGGATATTGCCCGATGTCCACCAGTTGATTAAATACTTCGGAGGCATTGGTAAGGTTGAAATTGCCGGCTACCACCAAACTGCGCGAGCGCCAGTTGTTGCTGCGCATGACAGGGTGGACGAAATCAATCGTGCGGTGGCCTTGTGTTTGGTAGCGGAGATGTCCTAACAGTACTTCGCCGGCGTATGGGATATGCTGCCGCACCCATTTTTCGTCGCCGGCAGGATTTTTTTGTAGCGGTTCGAAGCCGGCGATTATCTCGTCGAATACGTCGCGGAGCGGGCTGGAGGAGTTGGAGCGTGTACGGTTCATATAGACGTCGCCGGGGGTGGGATGCAGTTTAACCGAGGCGACTCCTGCGCCGTCCTGTCCCCGATTGTGCTGCTTTTCCATGAGCAGGTAGAGTTTTTCGATGCCATAGCTCCACGAACCGTACCGTTTTTTGTAATACGACAGGGGTTTCCGTAACCGTATCAGGGCAATGCCACACTCGTGCTTGAGATTTTCAGCCATAACTGTTTTTTTGAGGCTGCAAAAGTACAAAATAAAGTTGAGACTTTTTGGGGTTGTCGAGCCGTTGAACGGTTGTGTTGTGTTAAAATTTTTTTGCGCTTGCGCGAAATTATTTTTAGCTATGACGGAAGGTTGGTGGGTGTTTGTTCATCATTCCCGCAGGGAGATGGTTGTTTAGGGGGCTTGGAGTTGTCGTAGATATAGTTGTATTGTGTTTTCTAAGCCGAAGTATAGCGCGTCGCTGATGAGGGCGTGTCCGATGGAGACTTCTAGTAGTGTGGGGATGTGCCGGCGGAAGTAGGCGAGGTTGTGTAGGTTTAAGTCGTGGCCGGCGTTGATGCCTATGTTGACCTCTTGCGCGGCTTGTGCTGCTTGTATGAAGTCGGCAATGGCTTGTCGGCGGTTGTGTGGGTAGCGTGCGGCGTAGGGTTCGGTGTATAGTTCGATACGGTCGGCGCCTGTGTCGGCGGCGCGGCGTACGGTGTCGGGGTCGGGGTTTATAAAGATGGAGGTGCGGATGTGTTTTGTTTTAAGTAGAGCGATTGTGTTGCGTAGAAATCGGGCGTGTTTTTTGATGTTCCATCCGGTGTTGGATGTGATGGCGTCGTGGGCGTCGGGTACTAAGGTTACTTGGTGTGGGCATACGTCGAGGGTTAGTGTGATGAATGAATCTATCGGATTGCCTTCGATGTTAAATTCTGTGTGTAGTGCGGGTTTTAAGGTTCGTACGTCGTCGTAGCGGATGTGTCGTTCGTCGGGGCGTGGGTGGACGGTGATACCTTGTGCGCCGAAGCGTTCGCAGTCTGATGCTACTTGGAGGAGGTTGGGTATTTGTCCGCCGCGGGCATTTCGTAGTGTGGCGATTTTGTTGATGTTTACGCTGAGGCGTGTTGGCATAGCGTTGTTGATTAGGGTGTTTGTACGGTGAGTTTGTATCCGACGCCTTTGATGGTGATGATTTGTACTGCGGGGTCGTTGCTTAGTAGTTTCCGTAGGCGGGCGATGTAGGTGTCCAGGCTGCGTGTGTAGACGAAGCCTGTGCCTTCCCAGTATTTTTCGAGTAGCATGTCACGCCCAACTACGTTGCCGGCATTTATGCATAGTTCATATAGTAGTGCATTTTCTTTTTTAGCCAGTGTGATGGTTTGTCCGAAGCTTTGTAGTTCGTTTTTGGTGTAGTTGAAGGAATAGTGTCCCAAGGGAAATTCGGACGGTTGTTCTGTAGCTGTCGGTAGTAGGGTGGCGCCGGATTGGGCACGCCGGCGAATGGTTTGTCCCGATAGTCCGAGGCACGCGGTGGTTAATAGTAGTAGTCCAAATGATATGAGTATTTCTGTGCTCATCTGGTGGAAAATTGTTGAGGGGAAAAATTGTAGGTTAACACGCAGGTTTTCGGTTTCCGACAGGGGGCTGGTTAGTGTGGTGGTAATGTGAGTCACTGGATGCGCGGCGTCGGGCATTCCTGATGATTCCAATACAGTGCCGGTCGTCGGATTATAGCGTTCGATGACGAAGGAAATGGTGATGTCGCGTTCATACAATTCGCCGGCAAATAAATCGGAGAGGCAATATAGGTTTAGTGGTATCAGGCTTTCGCGTAGTTCGCGAAATGCCCGGTTGAGGATCATTTCCATCGATTGTCCGTATATGTTGTCGTATGTGACGGTATCGGGGTCGGGGCAATGTCGGATGATGCGAATTTCTTCTTTGCCGCAGCTTTCGATGGTCAGGTTGCCTTGCGGCACAATGCCGTTAATGGGAATGCGGTAGGTTTGTTCTTTTTGATAGGCTTGTTCGAATGCGGCTTCGATGTTCGATATTAGTTGCTGGCGTGTCAGTTGATAGGATTGGTACAGCCAAAAGAATTGCAGGGCCAGCAATGCTATGACGCCCGCCCCGCATAATGTGGCCGGCCCCCGTTTTTGAAACGATTTTTGTAGTGAAATCATGTACAAAGATAATTATTAATTACGAATTACCGGTGGCGTGAGGCATAATTGAAAAGAGGCTGCCCGGAAAGGGCAACCTCTTTTTTTAATAGCGATGCTATAGTTTGCGCTATCAGTTAAAGGAAATGTCGGGTAGCCATTCCACATCGGTGGCAGGATTGCCTCCGGAGGTAATCGTTATATCGCGTCCGTTGCCGGTAGCGTCGTGCACTACGGCGCCCGCTCCTTCATTTGCTTTCCAATAAAGAATCAAGTTGGGGTCGGAAGGATTGACTTCGCGCCGCATGTTGTTTTTGATTTCGGCTTCGCTGCGAGCGATATTCCACAAACGAAATTGGCAAAAGTCAAAATTCCTCAACCCCCACATTCCCCATGGACGACCCAGGGTCTGCGGGCGTCCGAATGGAGCTAGATTACAAAATTCACCGTCAAGGAATATGGTAACATTCGTGCCGTCGTTCACGACTGCGTAATGATACCAGCGCCCTACTTCGAGTATACCGTCGGTGTATATTTCGTTATTGCCTATCTTGGTTCTGAAAATATTACGGGGCTGTCTTGCATCTCCCCAGACTACATAGATGTAATTTTCATTTATTCCGCTGGGGTATGTGAATTCGATAAACGCTTGGTTGTTGGTTGTTAAATCGCCCATACGCGCCCAAAATTCAATAGTCCATGCAGCGCAAGGGATTCCCCAGTTCACATCTGCTATTTCGCAGGAGTATAGATTCGTAATATGCGGTACCGGCGTTATCAGGGGTTTGTCGATTACATAGAGGAAATAATCCAGCGATGCCGATTGCGGCACGCCGGCGGTAATTACGCCGTTCAGGGCTACCGGTATGCAATAGGGCAGATTGTCGGTTTCAAAGTTGTCGACATGTACGTTTAGTACGCCGGCTATTTCATTCGCTTTAATCGTAACCGTGGGGCCGTTGGGCAAATGGATGTATTCCGACGGAATGGCTATGTACTCCGTATTGTGTTGGCGGTTGTAGGGCTCGACGAGCGCGGGGTCTATCTTCACGCTCACTTCTACGTCGTAGTCTACGACTTTGGCCAGCCGGACGGCAACGCTCAGTTCGACGCCCGAAGACCCCATCACGACGGATTTCTCGCGGCTCAGTGAAACGGCGGCATCGGCGATATATACATTATTGTCCAGTATATCATATTCGGCGTCGTTACAGCCGGTAAACAGCAGTCCGCATAGGGCGACCGCTGTCGTTGTCAGTAAAGTTGTTATCTTTTTCATACTGCTTCTGTTTTTAGTATTTTTATTCATAGTGGAATTTATTGTCGCGAGCGGTAAATATTGTAGAGGTTGTTGATTCCTTCGCGTAAATAGCCGTACTCGGTCGATCCCTGGAATGTGCGATAGCTTCTGTAGTCGAAGCCTACGCGGTAGATGCCGAAGCCGCCTATTTGCTGGTTAATACCGTCGGCCGTATGGATGTATTTTGATTGGTCCAGTACGCGGCTGTTAGCGCCGTTGTACGACTCAAAATTTTCTGTCAGGATAGTGCGGCGTACGACTTCTTCTTTTGTGATGACGTTGGCGCTAATCCAGTCGCTCATGTCGGTAATGACGCCGCTCACGCGCGCCGGTAGTCCTGACGTAGTGATTCCATAAGTTTGCAGCACGAAATAGTCTACATTGTAGGATTCCCAATCCTTATCCATGCGTCCTCTAATGCCGATTTCGCCGTCGATAAGGAATAACAGTTCACGGTCAACCGGTTTGCGGTCGCCGCGGTCGGTTCTCGTAGCGGCGCTTTTGCCGAACCAGTAGCCCAGTTCCTGTACAAACAGTTTACGTTGCGCCGGTACTGTCCATAAGTAATTCCCGGTGCCGCCGCCGCCGGCTGGTTCGTAGTCCCAGTCATAGCCGTCGTACCCTTCGGCAATGACTTTGTCGTAGATCGCTTCGGCATATTTCTTAATAGCCGGGCCTATTACAGCGGCGTCAGTACTGTTTTCTACTGTATAGATAGGATCCGGGTCGACGTCATCGCCGACTTTCGCCGAAAAAAGCGTAACGACGACTTTAGTTCCTTTTACTTTCTGGACATATTCCATATCGGTCTTTTGCATTTCGCTCAATCCCCATTTGGGTTGCCCCCAGTTGGAGGCAATGGTAACCGAGTCAGGCAATCCCGAGAGGCTGTATTGGCCGGCTGTTCCACCGGCCCAGTTGTCGAACCAAACGAACACCTGCGGCAGATTCGGGGTGGCTTTCCATTCTCGGAGCGCCACATTGGCGGGATCTGTAATCGGGTCGTAAGGCGGCGGGGGTGGCGGCGGGGGCGGGTCGGGTTGTCCCGGGGGCCCTATGGTGGCCGTTTCGGGGATTTCTATCGGCGCTATTTCTGTACATCCCGCTATAAAAACGGTACAAATGATGGCTGTCATCGCCATGTGTAGTATACTTTTTTTCATATTCAAAATAATTTAAATCGTTGTTTAATTCTTTTTTGCCCACCATAAATCGACCGAAGGCAAATCTTGCCCACCAATCATTTGGACGGCTGCCTGTACATTGGTCGAGTTGCGGTTATATTCCGAAATTGGGAAACGTAGCCGGCGCGCGCCACGGTCGCTGTCTACCGTGCCGCCGCTTAAATTGCTGACCGTTGGGAGCAGTTTCGGGTATCCTGTCCGGCGGTATTCGCTCCATGCTTCAAAGCCGAGGGTATAGTTTGCAATCCATTTTTGGGTGATAATGCGTTCGAGTTTTTGTTCGTTCGGCGCGGCATTGTCCCATTTAACGGTAATGGCGCTCATGGCAGCGTGGTTGGTCTCGGCGGTCAGGCCGGTATATGCCGCCGGCTGTGCGGTACTGTTGAGGTAGGTTGTAACCGCCGTGCCGGTAATGCCATACTGCGACATCGAGAGGGTTATGCCCTGTTCGTATAATGCCTGCTCCGTACCGCCCATATTCCATCCTCGTAATGCGCCTTCGGCTTTCAGGAAGGCTACTTCGGCGGCATTCATCACCAGCATCGGCGAGGCATAGGTGAAGTTGGGTTGCGAAAAGCCGGCATATTCTGCTTTGCTTTCCGCCGTTGTATTGACGCCCATACGCACGCCGCGGTATCCGCCGCCGGAAGCAGTTGTCGCATAAAACGGCAACCGCGGGTCGGAATAGCCGGTCATGTAGGAGGCGATGTCGGCGCTGAAACGCAGGTCGCCCCAGTCGGCAGCCGCTTTGCGGTAGGGGTTATCCGTCGACGGCAGCACGGCATTGTCGCTGTTGCTTGTGAACACGCCCGCCGCGACGGCTTCCTCGCCAATTGTTTTAGCATACTCCGGCGCCACGTTGCTTATCCGTATTGCCAGTCGCAATTTTAAGGAGTTGGCAAATTTCACCCACTGGCCGAAGTTGCCGTGATAGACAATATCGTATTGGGCAATGGGCAGCGTGGCGCCACTGTTGCTTGCCCAAAATGCTTCGAGCACGTTTACGCTGTTCGTCAGGTCGGCAATCATGTTTTTGTATGCATCCTCTTCGGAATCGTATGCAACGCTAAGTTTCCCTCCGCCTACTTGGGAGTAGGGCATCGGGCCGTAGGTGTCGGTAACGCGCACCATGGCCGCCACGCGGATGATATTTGCCCATGCGTAAATATATCCTCTTCCTTCGCTGATTTCCGCAATGGCAAGCCAGTTTGAATACAGGTACGGGAAGGGCGTGGTAAACGGAATTTCGTTCCAGTTGTCGGCCTGGTTGTAGGTCGAGAAATTGTTCCCGCCCCACATTGTCGGCGTAACGAAATAGCCGCCGTACTGGTCGCCCACCATTTGGTCGACCATCTGGCTGTCGTTTTCCTGATGGTGGTGCATCTGGTACATCATTTTTTCAAATAGCCCGCCCACCGTAGCCGATGGCGTCAAATCTTTCGATCGCGGGTTGTAGGGGTGGCTGTTGTAATCTTCAAACGCCCCCGTACAGGCTACTAATAGCAGCAGGACGATGGCTATGCACGTCCACTGTAAAGTCATAAAATTATATTGTTTCATCATGATCCTCCTCATTTAGAATTGTAGTTTAATAGTAAAGCCGATATTGCGCAGACTGGGCAACATGAAGTAGTCCACGCCGGCATAATAGGTTTCGGTTGTTGATGCGGACAGCTCGGGGTCGAATGGCGCTTTGCTGTAAAGCATCAAAAGATTGCGCCCGACAAGGCTGACGGTAACATTGGCCACATCGCCCAGCCACTTGCGTGGGATGGTATAGCCAAGGCTGACTTCCTGCAGGCGGATATTGGTAGCGTCGTATACATAATGAGCGCCCATGCCCGTTCCCTGTGCGATGACTCCGAACCAGCCTTTGGGGTCGATGGCCACGCCGTTGCTGCTGACGCCCTTTTCGCGTACCTTCACGCTATTGGCCGACACGCCGTAGCGGTCGAGAATAGCCTGCGTACCCGATACGACATAGCCGCCAAACCGCGCGCTAACCAGGACACTCAGGTCAATCCCGTTCCATGAGAAGGTATTTTGCCAACCCATGGTAGATTTTGCCAGCGTTGTACCAATTTTCTTAGCCTCGATGATTTCCATCTGGGGCAATCCGGTTATCTCATTGATATAGACGTTTCCGTATTCGTCGCGTTTGAGCGCCCGGTCGATATAGAGGTCGCCCATTGTACCGCCTTCGGAGAGCATGATTAGCGGCCCGCCTGTATCGCCCAGCCGCGCCTTTTCCATAGTGGTCGGCATTTCAATAGGCGTTCCGTCTATCGGGCTGAGGATGTCGTTGGCGAGTCGATTCACACGGTTGTCGTTCCATGTAAAGGTTACATTGGAGGCCCATCCGAAGTTACCCCACATGTTATTGAATCCGAGCGCCAGCTCAATCCCCATATTACGCACGTCGCCCGACTGTACGTATACGGACTCGTAACCCGAACCGGCCGAGAGGGAGGCTTTAAACGTTTGGTTTAAGGTATTGGAATGATACCATGTCGCATCCATATTGACCATGCCTTTAAAGAGGCGCACATTCAATCCCAGCTCCCACGAATTGGTCAATTCGGGTTTCAGGTCATAGGAGGGGTAGATTTTCGGCGCATCATACGAGTTGGTTTGTTCGTTGTAGGTGTAGAAGAACTGCGTCATATAGCGGCCGAACGAGGTACCTACTGAGCTGTACGATGCGCGCAGTTTCAGGAAGGATATCTGTTCGGGCAGTTTGACCATTTCGCTGATAACCCCCGACAGCCCAACCGACGGGTAGAAGAACGATGTACTTTTGGAAAAGGCCAGCGCCGAATCCCAGTCGTTACGTCCGGTAACGGTTAGGTACAACATGCTTTTATAGCCTACTTCGACGTTAGCAAAAATCGACTGCGTTTGTTCGATATACCCGTCGGCATCGTTTTTATATCCGGAGGGACGTATCATGTTCTCTGTCGTAAACAGGTTGATATAGTTCAAATTTCCCACCTGCTTTTCGCTGTCCATCCGCAAGTCTTTTATTGACGCGCCGATGTTGGCGTTTACATTAAAGTCGGTAAAATCTTTATTGATATTGGCGATAATGTCAGCATAGGTTTGGGTTTCCAGCCTGTTATTTTTAGAGAAGAACCCGTTTGGTCCGGCCAGGGTAGGCAGCGTGCCGGCGTACCGCTTGTCGGTTATTACAAAATTGGCATTGTCGACCTTTGCGCGTCCGACGACGTTCAGCCAGTTGGTTACATTATATTGCAGGCCGGCCGAAAGCATGTAGCGTTTCTTATTGGTTTCGTGCGTCATTTTGTACTGCGTCCAATAGGGGTTTTGAAGCTCAAGTCCGCCGGTGCCATAGGGCCAGTATTGGGTCGTTGTTTCCAACAACTCGTCGTAGCGTTCATAGGTGCGGACTTCGTCGAAGTTTTCGCCGCGCGGGAACAGGTATACGGCCGGCAGCGGGTTGTGATACAAGCCGTCGGCAACCATATTCACGTCCTTTTGCAGGATATAGTTGGCGCTCACATCCAACACTAATTTATCGTTCAGGAACGAGGTAGTGTTGCGGTAGGCGAAATTGTAGCGGTCATATTCGTTGGTCGGCAGGATACCGTGGGCATTCGTGCCGGCAAACGACAGGTAGGACTGGCTTTTTTCCGTGCCGGTCGATAGGGTAATGGCATTAACTATGGTCGTGCCGGTGTTGAAGAACTTCGTTGGGTCGTAGCTGTAGAGACTTTGCGGGGCGCCCCAGCTGCCTGTTTCACCGATGTTATTGCCGTATTTATTTTGAAATTCGGGCATCACAAAGGGCGAGGAGAAGGTCGTGCTGTTGGAAGCCGTTACGACCGTTCGTCCGGCAAGTCCTTTTTTGGTTGTAATCAGCACCACTCCGTTAGCGGCTTCGCTTCCGTACAGCGCTGCCGCCGAAGGGCCGGTGAGTACGGTAATGCTTTCGATGTCTTCCGCATTAAGGTCAGCGGCCGCATCGCTGCCCACATAATCGGTATAGGGATGATTGTCGCCGCCGGAGCCGAAGCTGGTGTTGAACATCGGAATACCGTCGATTACATACATCGCGTTATTATCTTTTTGTATAGACTTCAGCCCACGCATCACGATTTTCACAGACGAGCCCGGCCCGGCCGAACTGCTGCTGATGTTTACGCCAGCCACTTTGCCGGCCAGGGCATTCATAAAACTGGCATCCTTTACGGTGGTTAACGCTTCGTTATTGAGTTTTTGCACATTATAACTTAGCGCCTTTTCCGCCCGTTTAATACCGAGAGCCGTAACGACCACTTCGTCGAGCGTCGCTGTTTCTTCGTCCAGTACTACATCGTACGTAATTTCGTTGCCAATCGTTATCGCTTTCGTAATATATCCCACAAAGGATATGAACGCCACCTGCCCCGGCTCTACGCCGGTCAAGCTGAATTTGCCGTCAATGTCTGCCATGGTAACCTTTGTGGTCCCTTGTACAACGACGCTCGCACCGGCCAACGGCAAACCGTTCCGGTCGGTAACGGCTCCCGTGATGGTTGTTTGCGCAAGCGAAACCATCGGTAGACTGAATAAAAATAGAAGAACAAGAAAATTTACTTTCGTTTTAAAATAATTCATAAATACATTTTAATTAGTTTTTATTGTTGTTGTTTTACTGATTTGCCTCTAAGGGCAGTTCCATTGAAATGGGAGGAACAGATTTGGTATTATACTCATACTGATTTTATTAATTTATAATTCAGGTTGATTGATGTAGCAACGAAACAGATTCGTTCCGAAATACACATAAAAAATGCCTGCTTCTGAAAATGCCACACTTCGAGAAACAGGCGACAAAAAGGGAGTGTGCGCACCAACGCACGCATTGGATATTTTAACATTGGTAAGCCTGACGCTGTGCTGTACAGGGCTGCCGACAACCACGGCCGAATCCATTGCGACGCAAGGGGCTTTATAGAACGTTATAAGGATGTTGAACACCGTCGTTGTTGATTCGATTTAAATTAACCATTGTACAAAGATAAACTAATTTTCTCAATTGTAAAAACTATATTAAGAAATCCTGCTCGCGCAGATTTTTCATGTGCGGTTTTTGTTCGGTAAAAACCTATACACAATCAACCGATTCGTGTACGGATTTCGGACATTCAATGTCCGTTTTTGCAAAAAGTGCGACGTAAAGTATAAAGCGTCCTGTGCGGGATGAAATATTTGTAGGAATAAGGTTGTTTTGCTCTGTGGTTCTTTGTGTAATATTACCCCAAACTTTCTCCACGTTACACAGAGAGCCCAGAGGGCTACGCTTCTTTCTCCTTTTCGGGACAATGTACAATTGCCCGTAAGGGCATCAATAGCAATAGAAAATGACAACCATTCGTCCATTCCCTCCAGCGGGGGGACAGAGTCAGCGCTAAAATAGTGGCGGTAAATATTCTTTTCATCGTTCTCGTTTTTTTGAGTTACATTCATTATTTGAATTTCCCCGTATGTAACCGTTTTGTAACGCTATTTTCTTCATTTTGTAATAGTGTTGCACTTATTTTGCTGCAAATAGTGTTGGAATGATTGAAACGAGCAATATTGATTTTCATTACAGGTATTTCCTTGCGTTGAAGCGCACATATGGACGCCAGCGGGCCGACGCGGGGCGGGGAGGAAAACTGTCGTCTGCAAAAACCGAATCCGATTACTAATCTATATCTTTGCAAAATGAAAGCACAAAATAAATCCCTGCCAAAAATTCTCGTCGCAGACGACGAGCCTGTTATTTGTGAAATTCTGGCTTTTAATTTAGCCAACGAAGGTTATGAGATAACGTGCGTCCATTCGGCGGAAGAGGCGCTGCAAAGACTGTCGTCCGAGCACCGGTTGATATTGCTGGATGTAATGATGGGAGGCATGTCGGGTTACCGGCTGGCCGAAATCCTGCGGCAACGCAAGAACCACATTCCGATTATTTTCCTGACAGCGAAGGATACGGAAAACGATATGCTGACCGGCTTTTCCGTCGGCGGCGATGACTATATTTCCAAGCCGTTTTCTGTCAAAGAAGTTCTTGCCCGCGTGAAAGCCGTGATGAAACGTATCGCCGCGACTGGCGCCATGCCCGGCAAGCGTGTGTTTGAAGACATCGTCATTGATTTTGAATTGAAGGAACTGCTTATCGCCGGCCAGTGTATTCCATTGACTAAAACGGAATTTGAAATCCTCGCCACGCTCTCCGAAAATCCCGACAGGATTTATTCCCGTGAAGAGCTCATCGACCGGATATGGACGGAAACGCCGTATGTCACTGAGCGCACGGTTGACGTACATATTACCCGCCTGCGTAAAAAACTGGGCGCGCGGGCGTCCGTTATATCCAACCGCACCGGCTTTGGCTACCGCTTTAATATTGACAATATATGACCGCCAGTTATAAACAAAAATTATTCCTCTATTTCGTCGTTATTTTCACGGTGTTTGCCGTCGGCATATTCTTTTTTGAGCAGTCGCGCGAGCGGAAACATAAAACCATCGCCCTCGAAGAGAAGTTAGACGCCTATGCCGGCATGGTCGATGCTTCATTACGGCAGGACAGTACATTCGCTTTGCCCCTGCGGTTATTCCCGGAAAATATCCGTCTGACAATCATTGACCGGCAAGGAACCGTACTGTTCGATAATGCCATAACGGAAACCGCCCGGATGGAAAACCACGCCCACCGTCCCGAAATAGCCGCCGCCCGCGAAACCGGCAGAGGTTCCGACATCCGCATCTCAGCGTCGAACGACAGGGAATACCTGTATTATGCCAAACAGTTCAGCCGCTACTACATTCGCGTAGCGCTACCATACGACTTGCAGGTGCGGCATTTCCTGAAGGCCGACAAACTGTTTCTGTACTACCTCGTCGCACTGTTTGTCATCATTCTGTTTATCATTAATATTGTCGCCAGCCGTTTTGGCAAATCCATTAAGCGCCTACGCGATTTTACCCTGTCGATGGAATATCCTGCAAGCGGGCGGCTTCAGTCGCCATACGCGTCCCTCCCTGCGCCGTTTCCGCAGGATGAACTGGGTGAAATAGGCGAAAAAATTGCCGAGAACTACCGGAAATTGGACGAAAGCCGGAAAGTCATCGTGCTGGAACGGGAAAAACTGCTGCAACACGTCCATAGTTCGGAGGAAGGCATTTGTTTCTTCTCGCCGGTACACGCCGTCGAATTTTACAACGGATTATTTATCCAATACCTCAATACGATTACCGATGCGGCGGGCATCGACCCCGCCATGGCGTTGACCGACCCTGCATTTGCCAAAATCGTATCCTTCCTGCAACGACACGAACCGCAGGAGATCCACTTTGAAACGCAAATCGACCGGCAAGGGAAAATTTTCGCCGTCCGCGTCAATGTATTTGACGACAACGGTTTTGAAATCATCATTAACGACATCACCACGCCCGAAAAAACACGCCAGATGAAACAGGAAATGACCGGCAACATCACCCACGAACTCCGTACGCCGGTAACCGGTATCCGTGGATGCCTCGAAACGATTCTGGAACATCCTTTGAGCGCCGGAAAAAGAGACTACTTCATCCGCAGCGCCTACAATCAGGTGCTGACACTCTCCGACCTGATACGCGACATGAGTTTGATAACTAAAATGGAAGGCGCACCGCAGTCGTTCAAATTAGAACCCGTCGGCATCGGCGCGCTGCTCGACGGCCTAAAAAACGATTTGGAAATTCCCTTACAGGAAAAAAACATCCGGCTCACCTGGTCAATAGCCGACGGAGTAACCGTCAAAGGCAACCGCAACCTGCTGTATTCCATCTTCCGCAACCTGACGGACAACGTCATCCGCTACGCCGGTCTCAACGTTACGGTCGTTATCCACCTGTATAATGAAGATAAGGATTTCTATTACTTCTCGTATGCCGACAACGGCCCCGGTATCCCCGACGAACAGCATCTCAACCGCCTCTTTGAACGGTTCTACCGAATTACCGAAGGACGCACGCGCGACACCGGCGGCTCCGGTCTTGGACTGTCGATTGTGAAAAACGCCGTAGCCTTTCATCGTGGAACTATCGTCGCAAAAAACAAAGCCGGCGGCGGACTGGAGTTCCTCTTTAAACTGCAAAAAGCGTGAAGCGGAAAAGTAATAACAATAATTTTAAAGAAACATACATAAACTACATATACAATTCCAAGAAAATATTTATACTTGCGACTATGAATTATTTAATAAATTTATGATTCTTATCACTTACATAGCAAGTCGTTTATACATTGTAACGTATTCCATACGCTATGGCGCTTTTTTGTGGCTCTGTAGTGGGCTTTCTTTTCCCGTTTATCGGGTGTCTGTTCCTCCTGCGCCGTTTATACGGGTAGCTATTTGGACGCTGGGGAAAAACAACTTAGACAGATGAAGCCGTTGCCAGACTCTTGCCGGCAACGGCTATAACCGGGCAAACAGCGCCATTGTACCGTGCCTTATATTCTAAGAGTTGTGTAAGGACTACGACACGTAAAAACCCCCGTAACGCTAAAATACCCTTATATAGCAGTCCGGCTACAGATGAATGTGCCTCATTCATGGAGAAAAGGGAAAAATTTTTTTAACATGAACCCCAACTGAATCATGAAAAAGAATAAACTATTGTCGATTTATACAAGCATCATACTAATAGTTAGGCGCATGCACGGATAACATTCCGAACGAGGAAGAAGAGCGCGACCTGGCGCCGATAGTCTTCGTAAAATCTTACATTGGGTCTTTCTTCGAAAACCCTAATTACAGAACCTAACTGGCAGGGCTAAAGGTAGACGAGCAGAGCAAACTTATAACTATCGCTACCTATCCGAGAGAAGAGATAGTATTGGAGACCTCCATAGAAGAAGGTTTTGCCTTATATCTTAAGGCTTTTATTGATACAGGGAGTTTTTGTTATTACGACGTGGTTTTTAATCCGTATTATCATAATCCCGATGAAATAGCTTTACTCGAGCGAAGCAGGGATGGCTACCGGCAATACATCGCCCTTCTCGGCGCATGTCTATGGCTGTTACGCTTGGATGTAGCGCCAGAACAAACCGGCGAATATACGTTCCGCATCACGGTAACCTCTACCAACGGAACGGCGATTGAAAGCGTCTCCCCGCCTGTCAATATACTGAGAAGCGCAGAGTAGCAAAGTAGAAAACAAGGCGCGCCCTGCGGAAAAAGAAAAAAGAACTCCTTACCTGAAACCTACCTTACACAATCAGTAGTGGATTTTATTTTCTGTGCTCTTCCAGCGTTGCAGGGGTTTTGCCCCCTCGTCGCCTAATTGTTGAATGATAGGAATTTTCCGTTCGGACAACGGGCGTTCTAACTCTTCGTAAATAAACGAGTCGTCGAAGCCGGCGTCCTGCGCGTCGACACGCGTACCGGCGTAGAAGATTTTATCAATGCGCGCCCAGTAGACGGCCGCCAGGCACATCGGGCAGGGTTCGCAGCTGCAATAAATCGTACAGCCACTCAGGTCGAAGGTATCCAGCGCACGGCAGGCGGCGCGGATAGCGTTGACTTCGGCGTGCGCCGTAGGGTCGTTGCCGGTGGTAACCGTATTGACGGCGCGGGCTATAACCGTCCCGTCCTTCACTATCACCGCCCCGAACGGCCCGCCGCCCTGTTGCGTAATATTCTCGTCGGCCAACTCAATGGCGTCTCTTAAAAAAGGATATGATGATCTCATCGCTCCGTGTGTAAATATGAATAAATAAATAAGAACACAAAAATACGAAAAAATCGGAAATCGGTATTTGCAACCGGCAAGCCATTTTCGATAATAGCAGCCGACGATTCAACACTTCAATAAAAATCTGTATCTTTACCGTTAAATTATACAATGAAGCTATGGCTATTATACGAGAAATACGGGGCATTACGCCTGAGATTGGGAAAAATTGTTTTATTGCCGAAACAGCGGTAATCGTCGGCGATGTAGTCATCGGCGACGACTGCAGTATCTGGTACAACGCGGTACTGCGTGGCGACGTCAACAGCATCCGCATCGGCGACCGGACAAATATTCAGGACGGTGCAGTACTGCATACGCTTTATGAACGTTCGGTGGTCGAAATCGGCCACGACGTGTCGGTCGGCCACAACGCCATTATACATGGCGCAAAGGTCGGCCACAACGTGCTGGTCGGCATGGGCGCTATCCTGATGGACAATGCCGTCGTCCCCGATAATACGATCATTGCCGCCGGCGCCGTAGTGCTGAGCAATACGATGCTGGAACCCGGCGTATATGCCGGAATACCGGCGCGAAAAGTCCGGGGCTGCGATGAAAAAACAGTAGCGCTGGCACGGCAAAACGCCGCCGGCTACCTTCTATATAAAGAATGGTTTAAAGACCATCCATAACTATTTATTCTTTACTTATTTTTACTATGTATTATGAAACGCTTTTTAATTATTGGTTGGATATGGCTCGCCGCCGGCGTCGGGTTTTCCGGGCAGGCCGCCAGCGGCGAACAGCCCGGACTTTCGTCCGGCGATAGCCTCGCCTACACGACCATACACGGAATCGTGCGGGATGCCGCCACCCGCAAGCCATTAGCATACGTATCAGTCTATATCGAAGGAGCAGAAGTTGCTTCGGTCAGTAACGCCGAAGGCTTTTTTGTCCTCAAAATACCGGCAAGCATCGTCCATGCGACGGTCGTATTCAGTCATTTAAGTTATAAGAAAGAACGAATTACGGTAACGGAAACCAACCGTGCGGAAACATGGACGGTTGCGTTAGAGCCCATCGCGTACCCATTGCGGGACGTCGTGGTACGTCCGCGCGGCGATGCAACGGAGCTGATACTGCAAGCATTGGAACGCATTCCCGACAATTACGGGCAGCAGCCGGTTGCGATGGTCGCCTTCTACCGTGAATGGGTCAAACGGAACAGCGCCTACGTCTCGGTTGCCGAAGCGGTACTCGACATCCGAAAAGCCCCCTACGCCTCGCGGCAAACCGATGCGGCACGCATTTACAGGGGACGGAAAAGCGCTGATGTACACCGTTCCGATACGGTGTTGTTCAAATATCAGGGCGGCATTGTAACAACCCTGCTGCTCGATGCGGCCAAGAATACGGAACTGCTGTTTACCGCTGCACCGCAGGAGAACTATACATTTACATTCGATGAAATGGTGATGATTGACGAAAAACCGCACTACGCCATTTCGTTCAATCAGCGACCGACAGCGCGGGATATCCTCTTTCGCGGCATTATTTATTTAGAACCCCTATCGTTAGGGATTGCCCGCATCGAATTTAACATGAACGTGGAAGAGCGCCCCGAATCGGCGCAGATATTTGTCAAACGCTCGCCGCGCGGAGCGAAGGTAACGCCGGTATATGCGACGTATGTAGTGAATTTCCGCGAGCAGAATGGCCGCTGGCAGTATGCCTATGGCCGCTCCGAAGTGAAATTTAAAAGCAACTTCAAACGATTTTTCTTCTTCCGCCCGACCTGCACCGTCGTCTCGGAATTAGCCATCACAGACGCCGACGAGACGAACGCCATTCGGATTCCGCGGAAAGAAGCCGTCAGCATCTACGATATTGTGGCCGATGAACTCACCATCTTCACCGGCGACGCCTTCTGGGGCGCTTACAACTATATCGAGCCCGAACAACCTATCGAAAACGCTATCCGTAAAATGAACCGGCAACTGAAACGGGCAGGGACTCCGTAGGCCGTTTTCAGCAGGCAGGGTGAGCAGTAAAGCATTGCCTCCTGCGGGGGCTCCCTAACATAAGTTGTGTGTAAACGGCAGGCTGTCTGGAAGGCCGGATAGAGCGTGTTGAGTGCAAAATATTTTTAAGCCTATCCTATAAATAAACCACTATATAACATTGATAACCTGATTATCCAAATGAATTACATAAACAATTGTTCCACGTGGAACAATTTAACCAGCATAAATTGTTTTCCTGCATTGTTTAAAAATTATCGTCCGAAATAGACCAGCAGCGCCGATATATCGGCCGGCGATACTCCCGGAATACGCGAAGCTTGTCCTATTGTGGCCGGACGATGGCGTTTTAATTTTATACGCGCCTCCATAGAAAGCGCCGATAATTTATCGACATCAAATGTGGCCGGAATGCGCACTTTTTCCAAGCGGTTCATCTTATCGGCCAGCAAGCGCTCCCGCTCGATATAGCCGCTATATTTCAATAAAATTTCGGCGACTTCTATTATTTCCCGATTTGTTCCACGAGGAACTATTGTCTGCATCCAGAGTTTGCCGGCTTCAGAAATTAATAAACTGGAATCATCATAACAGGCGTTCAGAAAGGAGGCCATCGAAAATTCGGGACGACATAAAATGTCTACAAATTTCCGGCTACGGGTAATCGGAGTCGAATGAATCCCCTCCAAATACGTATTTATTTCCTCCGGCTTTATGGATGTTTCTTTGAAAATAGCCGTCCATTTTTCAATGGCCTCTTTCTTTTGTATGCACATTTCATAGCGTTCGCGAGAAGCTAATCCAATAGAATAAGAAAGCTCCGTAAGTCGCATATCTGCATTATCTTGTCGCAGCAAAATCCGGTATTCAGCTCTTGAAGTAAACATGCGATAAGGTTCGTCAACCCCTTTTGTAACAAGATCATCTATTAATACACCGATGTACGCCTGATTGCGGAGAAGAATAAGCTCCTTTTTTCCAGCTATTTTTAAATGCGCATTTACACCGGCCATTAATCCTTGCGCTGCGGCTTCTTCATAGCCGGTAGTGCCGTTTATCTGTCCGGCAAAATATAAATTTTCAATCCGGCGCGTTTCCAACGTATGCTTTAACTGAACAGGTGGAAAATAATCGTATTCAATCGCATATCCCGGACGGAACATGGCCGCCTTTTCCAGTCCCTCTATCGAACGCAGCGCACGCAGTTGTATATCCATCGGCAACGAGGACGAGAACCCCTGAATGTAATATTCATTGGTTGCCCGTCCTTCGGGCTCTAAAAATAATTGGTGGCTATCCTTGTCGGCAAACGTCCGCAGTTTGTCTTCAATACTCGGACAATAACGCGGGCCAATTCCTTTGATCACGCCGGTAAAAAGCGGCGAGTCGGTAAAACCTTCCTGTAAAATAGCATGTACTTTTTTCGACGTGCGGGCAATATAACAGCGCCGTGCCGAAGATTCCGCCGGGTCAAATGTTCCACGTGGAACACTTGGGAGATACGAAAAGGAGGCAGGAGGATTATCGCCCTCTTGCGGCGTCAATTTGGAAAAATCGATTGTACGGCCGTCCAGCCGGGCCGGAGTGCCTGTTTTCATTCGAGCGACTTCAAATCCCATCTCACGAAGTTGCTCCGAAATACCATACGAGGCTAATTCGCCTATCCGACCGCCGGCTATTTGTACTTTCCCGATGTGTATTATCCCGTTTAGAAATGTCCCGTTGGTCAAGACTATGGCCGTAGCCTTAAATACCGCGCCCAAAAGTGTCGTGATTCCAATAACTTTGTTATTTTCAATCAATAATGATTTTACTGTATCTTGCCAAAAAAATACATTAGGCGTGCTTTCTAATATTTTTCGCCATTCTAACGAAAAAAGCGCCCGGTCGCACTGCGCACGAGGACTCCACATGGCCGGCCCTTTCGAGCGGTTGAGCATCCGGAATTGAATCGTGCTACGGTCGGTTACAATGCCGCTATAACCGCCCATCGCATCAATTTCACGCACTATTTGCCCTTTAGCAATGCCCCCCATAGCCGGATTACACGACATTTGCGCAAACTTAGTCATATCCATCGTAACGAGCAACACGCGCGAACCCATATTCGCCGCCGCCGCCGCCGCTTCGCATCCGGCATGACCCGCACCGACAATAATTATATCAAATTTTCCTTGCATCTTTTTTTTGCAAAAATAGTGAAAAAATTGACACGTTAGGAGTAATGAGTGATAAATTGCCTTTCTGCACTTCTTGATGTTTCCTCTGTGGGTCCCTGTGTAAAAAAGTTACACAGGGAAGCGCTGAGGGTCGAGAGAGAGCCACCGTGTCATATTCCATGATGGCAGGGAGTATCTTTTCCGTATGAGGCTCAACAGATATGGCAGGTAAACTACGCAAAGTCGGACATGTAAAGATATTTGAAATAGATGATTTGAAAACGGCAACAATAGATGGTAATGTCGTAGAAAATATCACGGCTATTCGCTTAGACGAAATTGATTGTAAGCCGAATAGTTTGCATAATTCTTCTATAAATCGCTATTTTTAAACCTACAAATGCCCTAATAGAAAATGGAGGATTATAGGAGGAGAGGTAAGAGGCCGACTGAAAATACTGCGACACAAAATGCAAATACTTACCGCTGTTACTGAAAGAGGCGCGTAATAAATCCATTGTAAAACCGGCGCTGAACATCAACTGCCGGTCAATAGCCGATGAAGCATTGTAACCGTACCGAAGCAGAATAGGGCTATGGAAAATTGGGCTTATCGTCTGCCCGTATAAAAACTTACGGTTGCCCTTTGTTGTCGTGTTCTTCCAGTTTTCGGGCGGTTTTGGCGGCTTGGTTCAGGATTTCTTTTTCGCCGTCGACTTGACGGTTTTCCATCAAAATTCGTCCGTTGCAAATCATGGTGTCTACACAATAGCCGTGCGAAGCCGCATATATAAGATTCGAGACGAAATTAAAATGAGGAGTAAAAGCCGGCGTTTTCAAATCAATCAGACACAAATCGGCGAGCCGTCCGGGTTCGATTCTTCCGGCATTTATATGCAGTATTTCCGCCCCGTTTTCAGTTATACATTGTAAGGTTTCGTTTGCCGGCATTGCCGTGGAGTCATTTCGCCAGCCTTTTTGTAATAAGGAGGCTATTTTAGCCGCTTCGAGCATATCCAAATTGTTGGACGACGCCGCCCCGTCCGTGCCGATGCCCGTCAATATGCCGGCAGCCTTCATTTCTTTGTATTTAAATGCATGTCCCGAGCCTAATTTTAAATTGGAATTGGGATTATGTACGACCTTTACCCCATGCGCGGCCAATAAGCGGATTTCTTCTTCGTCTACATAGAGGCAATGCGCCAGTATAAGACGCGGCGATAGGAGTTTCAAACGATGTAAATACCTCACGGGACTAAAGCCGAACCGAGTCATCGAGAGGGTATATTCCGTTTGGGTTTCGGCCAGATGCAAGTGAATAAGGAGGTCGTTTGCCGTAGCAAAATCGTGCGCCCAGCGTAGCGTGGCCGCCGAGACGGTATAAATCGCATGGGGAGCAATAGATAGGGTGATGCGGTCGCTGCGACTCATCGCCAGAGAGCGTTCCGTTTCGCGTTTATAGTGTTCCGCCACATCGTCCTTGAAGTAATCGAAAATGGTGGCGCCCAAGACCGCCCGCAATCCCATTTCTTCCACTGCCCGAAGTACCGCCGGAAAACGCATGTACATATCATTGAAGGTCGTAGTGCCGGTCTTAATCATTTCTAAACAGGCTAACTTTACACCCCAATACACGTCTTCATCTGTCAGTATTTTTTCGTATGGCCAAATTTTTTCAGCCAGCCACTGTTCTAAGGGAATATCGTCGCCAAAACCACGAAAAAGCGTCATGGCGGCATGGGTGTGGCCATTTATAAACCCCGGAACGATGGCTTTCATCGTGCCGTCTATCACTTTATCCGCTTCGTCGGACAGCCCCTCCCCTACCCTTTTAATGTATTTCCCGTCGATGAAAATATCTATCGGCGCGTGATTCCATTGTGCGTTTTTGATTAAAATACTCATTTATTTATGTTGTTTTGCAGGTATTGGCCATTAAACCTGTTTATTGTTTTAAAAAATGATTTCTCTTGCAAATATACAAAAGTTTCCAAAAATGTGGATTGAATTTTCGGGTTCCCTGCGTTGCTATCCGGGAAAACAGGTAGATTTGTCGTAAGTAGTCCATTGCGCACCAGCATTGGATATTTCCTTACATAGAAGTCCTAAATTTAACTGGAAAACGTCGATTTAAATGTTCCTAAATTTAACTGGAAGCACATGCGCCCGCTTGTAAGGAATTTGCCTTCTGGCGCTGAGTCCCGCCCGGAAAAGGAACGGCGGGTTATGGAAATGTATCAAATAGAATATCGGACGTTATTCTGATGTTTATGGTTTCGGATTATAATTAAGTTGTTGTAAGATTTTCTTATTTATTTTCCCCCGTTCCCGGTCAAAAAACCAGCCCCATTTGTTAAAATATTTTACGGCCGCACAAATATGGTAGTGCAATAAGCGGTATTGTTTATACGATCCCTTGGCATAATGATGTACAATGCTTGCCTCAGGATAAAAGGCCGTTTGTGATACCCGGTGCAGACGGCGGCATAAATCGACATCTTCCAGATATAAAAAATACCGTTCATCAAATCCCGTTATTTGTGCAAGCGCCGTTGTGCGCAGTAGCATGAAACAGCCGGATAAAGAGGGGACGCCAAAATGTACCTGTGTATAATCCATCATGCGCAGTTCATATTTTTCCTGCTTCTTTTTTGCCCGGGAAGTAAATGAAAAAAACCGGCGGAAAATCAAATCCGTAGGCGTGGGGAATAATTTACACAAGTATTGAATGTGGCCGTCAGGATATAAAATCTTAGGCATGACCAGCCCTACCGCAGGATGATGATCCATGAATGTGGCCAATTCTTCTATTACGTCCTTCTTAAAATCTATATCTGCATTCATGACTAAATGATAGGTCGCTCCCTGTTCGATGGATTTTTGTATGGCCATATTGTGCGCCGCGCCATAGCCGACGTTTTGCGGTGTCCATATATAAATCACTTTCCGGGACAATCCTTCTACGAATTTTCGTAAATCGTCGGAGGGCGAATTATCGACCACATACACAAAGGCGGCAATACTGTCGGTTGCGCAACGGACGACCGTGTGTAATTCGTCCTTGCTGTTATTGTATAGTACGATTGAAGCTGTTATCATTTTAATCGGCTATTGGGTTTAGCTATTTTTCCTTTTTCGTAAAAATAATAAGGGAATATACCTGATAAGATTCCATCGGAATATTATTTTTTTCCACATGCTATTATCAGAGCGCCGGGACGTCGATGTGATATTGTCCCCATGCCGGCGATATAATACTAATACCTGCGGGATAAAACAAGTCGTATGAAACAGTCCGGCTACAAAGCCTATCCATATATCGTGCATCGGGATCTGTTTCGGGAAAGGCAGGCAGTGTTGAAGCAGTATGCGTCGGAAGGCCATGCAACAACCGATATAGGAATTATGGCGCACATTTTGCACCAAGCCCTTACGGGTATGATTGTGCGCAAAAAAAGACGGGTGTATAAGCTTCAAATCCGTATCAACGACCGCACAATCGGAGATTACAAGCGCGTCGTTTTTTAAATTTTCCATACATTCCCGTACTTTATTTTCTTTCCAAACATCATCTTGATCGGCCAGAAAAATAAAATCCCCTTTGGCATGATTCAACGCATTTTCAAAATTACCTATCACCCCCCTCCTTCGCTCATTCCGGTAAATCTGAATCCTTTGGTCATTATAATGCGTAATGATGTCTATCGTATGATCCCCGGAATGATCATCCGAAATAATAACCTCATCCTCGCCTTCTAACTGGCAAAGGATGGAATCCAGTTGTGCCTTTATATACTTTTCACCATTATGGGTGGCAATGCAAACAGAAATCATACGGTCGTGTGTTAATTCATGTCTTCGTCCGGCGGTTCGGATTTTAATTTATGTTTCTCCGTATCGCTATGTTGCAATCCCATTTTTATCCATACATAATTTTGATACGGTCTGTACATCCTCATTTGTTTATTGCCTTCCAAAAATACCTCCCGCATGGTATATGCGCTCAGCATAAAAATGGCAGTCATCGCGACTATCAGATGCTGCTTGCGCGATTTTAATAAACCCAGCGCCAGCGGGAACAGGAAAACATAGGAAAGCATAAAGTAATAGCCGAATCGAAAGCTGATGTCCAACGATTCATAGAGGTAAAAGAACGACAATATAAATAAAAAGAAAAGATTGAAGATGATAGTAAAATACGGTGTCTGTTCCGATAATCGTAGACGCTTAATAAACGCCAGTATAAGCAGTATAAATAGCGTCATATAAAAAGGGATGGCGGGTGAAAAAGGCCTGTTCCTAAGAAATATTTCACTTGAGCTATAAGCAATGAGCTTTTGTCCTATCAAAGTATCTTCGCTAAATAAGGACGCGCCATATTCTAAAAGGGTATGTAGCCACGCGATTTTGAATATAAAAATCAGGATCCCTATTCCCAGTACGGGAATGATTACGGAAAGCCTGAAGCGCATTTTTAACACCGGATAAAAAGCCCACAACAGAAGCGCCGATTGATGAAATAAACACGCGATTATGATGCATAAAGAATATTTCCAAAATTGACTGCGAAAAACATATCGAAGCGAAAATAAAAAAATAGCTACGGCAATCGCCTGACGAACGCCACTCATGTCAAGGCCAATGTAAATAGTGGAATAGTATAATAAAAGGCTGACAAAAAAGAATGGCCGGGGGATATATGTTTGAAACGATCGGAAAAGGATGAATGTGGTGATGGCGGAGATAAATAAAAACATCACATTAATAGCCACGCCCATTGTCTGAAAAAGGGAATTAAGGAATATATAGCCCACTTCCATGTCATTTATAACGGGAAAAAAGTGGGTAAGCGGGGGTACCTTATTATATATCTCGAGATAGGAAAAGTAATCGGTGCCGGTTTCATAACGCAGTCCGGCGGTGAATACGAGCGCTATATAGCAAATCGTACAGGCCCAACGCCACACCGTCTTATTTTGATATAGAAAATAAAGCGTTGCGCTTGATGCAATAATGAGCCATATAATGAAATAGTACATTGAAAATCTATTTTATTGATTGATGAATAACAGCTATGATTTTTTGGTCGAACGCCTGATTTAACGCCAATGCGTCTAATCGAAAATGCGCCCGATTGACCATGTGATTATAGAAGGCCTGATTTTCCCGTAAACGGGTCATGGCCTTAGACAAATCATTTACATCAAAAGGGTCTACAAATAGGCATTCCTCACCGTTGGTAAATAATTCTACAAGGCCTGTATTTTTTGTCATTATTACAGGAATCCCCGCGCTCATGCTTTCCAGCGCAACCAGTCCCCATGACTCGTTGAAGGAGGGAACGACCAATACGTCTATCCGGTCATAAAACGAATAACGATCCGGAATAAATCCTGTAAACGTTATGCCCGGAATATCCCGTGCCTGTTTCATCAGTTTTTTTCGACGTTCGCCCCTGCCGCCGACAAGCAGTCTTACATCTCCCTTTTGCTGTCGAAAAGCCCGAATTAATGTGTCTACATTTTTATTCTGTGTAAGCGTTCCTAAAAAGCCAAAAGTGAACGGGTGGGTGGGCGATTTTCGGCTTACTTTCGGGATTTCCGTATATTTCGAGTAAATCACCGCGCTTTGAGGGATGGCTGTTTCTTTTATGTTTTTTCCCCATTGCGCCCGACTTGTATGGCTGACAAAAATGGATAGGCACCGGCAGTCGAAAAGCCATTTGCGATAATACTTATCCATCCACGCAGGCGTCCACCGGTATGCCGCCGCAGAGTGTTCATGAATGTGCCAAATATAAGGTATCTTCAGTTGTTGGGCTAACAATATTCCTATCACATTTACACTGCTATTGATATACAGTACATCTATTTTATTCGTTTTACAATAACGCTTTAATTGGGGTAACCCGAATAATAGGCCATATCCGATATTCCTAAAAAGCAGCCATGTGGTATTTCTTGCCGAGCGATATTTAAAATAGTCGATTCCGGCTATTCCGACGCCGGATAAAGATTGTGAAAAAGCGGTCTCGCCATCGTCCGGAAGCGCTACGAATAGCGTATGGGATGTCGATGCGGCAACGGCGCGTATGGCGTCAATCAACACGTTCTCTCCTCCTGTTTTACCAGCGGTATGTGATATAAAAAGTATATTCATTAGGTGAAAATTATGCGAATGTCCTTCCTTTTGATTGCCCACTCTATTGACCTTATAAACAATATAGCAGATATCATAACCCACGATAACCGGGAAATGGATCTGCAAATAGTCTTCTGCGCATGTTTGTGCTCAATGAACCGCATCGTTTTCTTTTCGATGTCTTCCTGTTCAAACATAGAAAGATGATGTGTCAAGACATAGTTGAGTACAAAAAAAGAGTCATTTTCTTTTCCATAATCCAGCATAAATTTATCATCCACGCCATAGAGTTTTAAGCGCTCATCAAAACGATTTTCTTTTACTTTAAGGTAATTCATCCGGATGGTCATGCCGCTGGCAATAGCCAATCGGTTTTTAGCCGTTACCAAGCCCGTTAGCCGCTGCTTCCAATATATCCCCCTATAAAAACGAAAATCGGCAGGACTTATAATCCGATGCTCATGATATACCAGTGGTAAAAATAAATTTACTTCCGGATGCTGTGCAATGGCCTTGTATAATGCTACAAAAAAACCGGGGGTAAGCGTTGTGTCCTGGTCTAAAATCAGCAAATAATCATATTGCAAATTGTTCCAATAAACCCGATTGTATATTTTAGCCATGGAACTATTTTCCGGCGTATGAATATATTCCCCGTTGGGGAAGTGGGCATGTATCCATTTCAAATCTTCTTCATGGAGGCTCTCAGGGCTATTGTCCCAAACGACAAGTTTTGAATGGGACGGTAAATTCCCTTCCAAGGTAATCAAACTCGAGGAGTCTATTGCTCTGATTTTATATAGTACTACAACAACTATAAAACGGGATTTCATCTATGCAAATGAACATTCATAAAATTTTGTAGCGCGAATTAATACCCGTCTTAAATAAGGCGGTGTAAGGTATTTGCCGTATGGAAAAACCATATACCCGTTCGAAAATGCCGTGCGAAATCCTTTCTCCTGCAACATTTGGTGCAGTGTCTCCGCATCATGTTGACGGTGATATGTACAAATCGCTATCTTCAACGGCCGCCTGGCAGACAGCAGGCGTTGTGCGCCGGCCACTAATAGCGGCTCTGCCCCCTCAATGTCCGCTTTGATAAAATCTATTTCTTCATTCCCGAAAAAAGTATCCAGTGTAATACAGTCCCCTTCATCATGATCGGAAACATACTTATTAACAATCACCACCTTTTCTTTCCATGGTGCAAACGTAGCTTCGAGTGCGGCAATCCATGCGGGGTCTACTTCAAACAAATAAAGTTTCTTTACTTTTTCAATCACCGAAAGGGCAAAATTCCCTTCCGCCACACCGGCATCTACCACTATATCGCCTTCGCAGACGTGAAACTCGTCCGTCTCGTACCGATGCGGAGACGCGGCGTCCTGTTCTATTAAGAGCATATGATAAGCCACCTTCACGCTGGATTCATCCCAATCGTTTCTAAAATATAAGCGTTTATTATCGCGTAATACATAATGCATTTTCTTTTCGTTATCCGTATGGACTACGATGTCGTCGGCATTGTAGTTCTCCGTAAAGGGGTACGGAAAAACGGAAAACGGGTGGTTTTTAAAATAATCAAGCGTCGCCTGTTGCTCCCCCGTCCTGTCCTGCGGAGGAATATGCGCCAAATAATCTACGATATCGTCTTTTAATTTCCGCAGTCTTCGCTGTTCCTTTTTTCTGTTGTATTTTTTCCATTGGTATAGGAGAAAAAGGGGTGTTATTTTTTTCAAAATTTTTTTAAACATCATCTTTCTTTTTTTTATTAATTCGTAAATATCTTGTTATATCACAGCATTTTATTTGCAATTCTTCGACCGCTGTTATTGGCCATTTCCAGTTTTGATAACATGCCTGCGCAAGGCCGGGGGCTAGTATTAATCCGAAAACGCCCAGGTCTGTATATTTTAAAAATAACACGAGCAACACCAGCGTTAGCCCGCCGGCAAATAATGCGGCTTTAAAGAACGGCACTTCGTTTTTAGTTAAAAGCAGCTGCCCGGCAATAGTATGATTCATCTCCAGCCAGCAAATGACCAGTGCAAGGAGGATGAACGAGACGGACAGTAACGGCGTTTGGCTTCCTATTACGTTCAGCACCCATTCTCCCAGTAAAACTAACGCAAGCCCGCCCAGTAAAAAAGCGCCGAATAAAAGTAGACATCCTTTTAAGTATAGTCGTTTAATGGCGTGGTGGTCGTTTTGCACCCGGTATTGTACAATTTTAGGCTGGTAGGCGAGGAGGTATACGCCGCCGATGGCCGAAATAATATGGAGCACCTGCATGGTGATGCCATAGGATGCAATTTCTCCCAACGACAGGTATAGAGAACCGATGATGGTCGACGAGCGTAATACTAAAAATCCGCCGGCGCCGGTTAATCCCACTTTTACGGCATTGGGGTAAATATACGAAAGGATTTCTTTGCGGGAGCGCGTCGTAACCTGATGAAGATGTCGTTTGAAATCGTCGGTATAAACCGCCCGGTACGACAACAGGCGTATGATTACAATCGACGCCGCCTGCGCACTAACCACCGCAATCAAATTAAGCCGTAATAATATCAACCCCACGGCCAGTATTAAATAAACGGATTGCCCTACGACCTTAATTTGCTTGGAACGTTTAATCAATCCCTTTCCCTGCATCAGCGAGTCGTAATACATGGTGTAGAGGGAGTAGGAGTTGATAGCTATTAGAATCGCCCATGCAATATATACTTCCATGTGATTCCCCGAATAGGTCTTCAGCAGCGTGTAGATGTAATACGTGCCTGCGGTGGCCAGCAGCAGGAAGAGGATACATGCCGCGCGGGCGTAAAACCACCGCATGGCGTTAATCATTCCTTTAAATAAGCCGTAATCTATCTCTCCCGTCCGGTTTTCGACGACAAGATGCCCCGTTTTCTTCAATTCCGTAACCCCGCTCACCACGTAGGACACGTTCCGCGCAAACGAGGGGTTAAAGCCGAAATCAAATAAGCCGGTCAAGGTTATGACGGTTAAAAAAATCGTCCAGACAGCCACCGTCTCCTGTGAAAATATCTTAAGAATAAAAGGCAATAAAACGATCCCTACGCCTATTTGCAAGAACGTAGCCGCATAACTCCACGCCACGTCTTTTCGCCCTATATTGATAGTATCTGTCATTCCTTCTTTTTTACACAATGCCCCGGCGTGAAAATGGCACACCGTCTCGTTGCTTATTGAATGAGTACAAAGGTAACTTAAAAAACGGGAACGGCAAAAAGGCATAGGGAGTACGCGGGAGAACATAGGTTCAACGGGCAACCCCGCCTTTGTATCTATATTTTATCGTTCACCCTTCCTTCCTGACGATAAAAAAATGCTCGTCCTATGTCGTATGAGACCTTTCTGAGGATATCTGCGCTCCGCGTTCCATTAAAAATTATTGATACTGTCGAAATTTATTTAACTTTGCACCCCAAAATTATGTTGCATTATCAAGAATATAGGCATCCGACATCGCCGGAATGGGTGGTGTTTTTGCACGGCGCAGGGGGTAGTTCCATTGTGTGGTACAAACAAATCCGGGCATTCAGCCAGCATTTCAATTTGTTGTTGATAGACCTGAAGGGGCACGGTAAATCGGTCGGGAAGACGTTATATACGGCAAAATATTCGTTTGCCGATATTGCGGGGGAGGTGTTCGAGGTGCTGAATACGTTGCGCGTTCCGGCGTGTCATTTTATGGGAGTTTCGTTGGGGGCTATTGTGATTCGCGAAATAGCCGAGATGGATATTTCACGGGTTAAGACGTTGCTGATGGTGGGGGCGGTGGTGCGGCTGAATTTCCGGTCGCAGTCCTTGATGTGGGCGGCGGCGAAGGTACGGCATCTGGTGCCCTATATGTGGATTTACCGGATTTATGCTAATATTCTGATGCCGAAAAAACGGCATAAGAAATCGCGCCAGTTGTTCATTAACGAGGCGATGAAGGTGCGTCAAAAGGAGTTTCTGCGCTGGTTTTCGTTGACGGCCGATTTGAGTCCATTGCTGCGTTTTTTCCGGGCTATCGAGTTGCCCGTACCTACGGTGTATATTATGGGCGAGGAGGATTATATGTTCCTTCCGCAGGTGAAAGCGCTGTTGAAGCAGCATAGGTTGTATTCTTCGCTTATCGTTGTGCCCGATGCGGGGCATATTTGTAATATCGACAATGCGGGTTATTTTAATCGTGTAACGCTGGATTATTTGAGCGCTTCGCGCGCGGAATAGGTGAACGGGTGAAATGGGAGTATCGTTTCCCCGCGCGTAGCGTATTTAGCGTTTCTTCAATTCGTCCAATTGTTGTTTCAGTTGCGGCAGTTTACGGAAGATGGCGAAAGCTTTAAAGTAGTCGTAGTAATTAATGGCCGGTGATCCGCTCAGGAGTTGGTTTGGTTCTTTGACGGAGGCACTGATACCTGTCTGTGCGCCGGCGCGCGTGCCGTCGGCGACGGTGATGTGTCCTGCGACGCCAACTTGTCCTCCAAACATGCATTGCCGGCCTATTTTTGTCGAGCCGGCAATGCCTGAAAGGGCGGCGATGACGGTGTTTTCGCCGATTTCGACATTGTGTGCAATTTGTACGAGATTGTCAATTTTTACTCCTTGCCGGATGACGGTCGTGTCGATGGTCGCGCGGTCGACGACGGTGTTTGCGCCGATTTCGACGTTGTCTTCCAGTACGACGTGTCCGATTTGCGGGATTTTCCGGTATGAGCCGTCGGCGGTGGGCGCAAAGCCAAAGCCGTCGGAGCCGATGACGGCATTGGCGTGAATCGTGCAGTGGCGGCCTATCGTGCATCCGTGGTAGATTTTGACGCCCGGGTAAATAATGCAATGGTCGCCTATCGTAACATTGTCGCCGATGTATACCTGCGGGAATATTTTGGTATGGTCTCCAATTCTTACGCCGCGCGCGATGTAGGTTCCCGCGCCGACCCATACGGCTTTTCCCAGTTTTGCCCGCCACGATATCCGCGCCCGCCACGACCGGCCTTTTTTCCGCAGGGTTTGCATCGAGTTGTATAAGTCGAGGAGCGCGGCTACACTTTCGTAGGCGTTGTCGACAAGGATGAGGGTCGTGGCTACCGGTTGTCGTATTTCAAAGGAGCGGTTGACGAGTACTATTGATGCGCGGGTGGTGTATAGGTAGGGTTCGTACTTCGGGTTGGCGAGGAAGCATACTGCTCCCGGCACGCCTTGTTCGATGCGGGCCACGACGCCGGCGGTGGCGTTTTCGTCGCCCACGATGTCGCCGTGGAGATAATCGGCTAATGTTTTTGCGGTAAATTGCATGGTTTATCTGGTATTAAAATGAATGTCGTCGTTTCCCGCAGGGGGAATTGTATTTTTAAGGTAACATACAAAGTATTTTTTGGTAATGCCGGCAAAGGCGCGGGCGTTTAATATGTCCGACACTTCGTAGAGGTCGCGTAGTTCCGATTTTCCGTAGTGTATCTGGATTTTGCCCGTCTCTTCGTCGTATCCTTTGTTGACGACGTAATGGCTGATGACGAAATAGGGCAGGGCTTCCGGCGTGGGCGGGATAAACGGGAGGGAGCGGCGGCGCAGTTGTTCGATATAGCCTTCGGCGAATGGCTGCGGGCGTAGTTCGATTTTAAATAGCCGGCGGTCGACGAGCATCGTGCAGAGTTGCGCCAAAACGGCATCGCCGGCGTGTCGCCAGACTTTTACGGCAGAGTAGATGTCGCTGTCGTCGAGTTGTGCGAAGGCGTTGATGATGTCCGTCCGGTCGAAGTCGGCTAAGGTTATGCGCCGTTGCAGGAACAGTTGCAGAGCGGGCGATGCAAACAGCGTATCGCCACGGGCAGCCAACGTCTTTGCCCGCCGTAGGATTTGCAGCAGCAGTTGTTCGGCCGACAGGACGGTTTTATGTAAATAGACCTGCCAATACATCATCCGGCGTGAAATCAGAAATTTTTCTATGGAATAAATGCCTTTGGCTTCGACCACCAGCTCGTCGGCGACTACATCGAGCATTTTGATAATGCGCTCCAGCCCTATCATCCCTTCGGCGACGCCGGAGAAAAAGCTGTCGCGGCACAGGTAATCGAGGCGGTCGACATCCAGCTGCCCCGACACCAGCCGGTGCAGGAATCGCTTCGGATAGCTTCCGTCGAAAATGGCGATAGCCGTCGTCAGCCGTCCACCGAACAGGATGTTCAGGCGCTTCATAAATGCCAGCGAGAGGGCTTCGTGGGGGATGTTTTCGACCATTGAGTATTCCAGTGTATGGCTGAACGGCCCGTGCCCGACATCGTGCAGCAGGATGGCGCACATGGCGGCTTCCATTTCGTCCGGCGTAATCGTGTGCCCTTTTGAGCGGAGCGAGAGCAGCGCCTGCCGCATCAGGTGCATCGACCCCAGTGCGTGTGAAAGCCGCGAATGACATGCCCCCGGATAGACCAGATACGACAGCCCCATTTGCGAAATATTCCGCAACCGTTGCACGTAGGGATGCTCCAACAACTCATAAATTAAGCCGTCGGGAATATCAATAAATCCGTGAATAGGGTCGTTTACTATTTTTTTTTTGGTCATGACCATTTGTTTGAAGCGGTACAAAGATAGTTTTTTTTTGTTTAGTGTGGCGCGTGGGGGCCTCCTCACCCCGCAAAGGTTGTACAACGGGGTTGTCGGTGTTACCCTCTACGAAGAATGCCTGCGGAGGCTGTTGTGGCCGTCTTTACAAGCGTTTCGTCCTTGTGGGACGCCCCCGCAGGCATGTTTTACGTTTCACGCCGAAGGCTTAATTCAGCTCTCCGGCATAGTATTGGGCATACGCGGCTAAGTCCATAATCCCGTGTCCCGAAAGGTTGAACAGGATTGTTTTCGCACTTCCTTCTTCCTTCGCTATCCGCGCTTCGCGGATGGTCGACGCAATGGCGTGCGCCGATTCGGGCGCCGGCACAATGCCTTCGGTTTTGGCAAACAACGTGGCTGCCTCGAAGGTTTCTAACTGGGGAATGTTTTGGGCTTCCACCAGGTTGTCGCGCTTCAACTGGCTGACGAGCGTACCGGCGCCATGATACCGCAGTCCGCCCGCATGAATGTCGGCCGGCTGAAATGTGTGCCCGAGAGTAAACATCGGCAATAGCGGCGTCATGCCGGCCTCGTCGCCGAAATCGTATTGAAATTCCCCGCGCGTCAGTTTCGGGCACGAAGACGGTTCGGCAGCAATAATACGCAGTGGCGTTCCCTTCGTTAACTGATGCCGCAGGAACGGGAACGCAATCCCCGAAAAGTTAGAACCGCCGCCGAAACAGCCGATAATGATGTCGGGAAATGCGCCGGCCATCTCCATTTGCTTTTCTGCTTCGAGGCCGATGATGGTCTGGTGTAAGACCACATGGTTTAATACGCTCCCCAACGCATACCGCGAATCGGGCTGGCTTATGGCTACCTCGATGGCTTCGGAAATCGCTGTGCCTAAACTGCCCGACGCCACCGGATTTTTTTCTAAAATCTTCCGTCCGGCGTTGGTCGTATCGCTTGGTGAGGGCAGGACTTCCGCGCCCCAGGTGTTCATAATCGCCTTTCGATAGGGCTTCTGTTCAAAGCTGACCTTTACCATATACACTTTCAGCGTCAGTCCGAAATAGTGGCTGGCAAAACTCAACGCCGTACCCCATTGCCCGGCGCCGGTTTCGGTGATCAGATGCCGGATACCCTGCTCTTTGTTATAATACGCTTGTGCAATCGCCGAGTTCAGCTTGTGCGACCCGACGGGGCTGACGCTTTCGTTTTTAAAATAAATGTGCGCCGGCGTATCTAAGGCTTTTTCCAGCCCGAAAGCCCGCACCAACGGTGTCGGACGGTAAATCTTATACACCTCCCGTACAGCGTCGGGAATGTCGATATACCGCTCTTGCGACAGCTCCTGTATACACAGTTCCCGCGCAAAAATAGGTTCCAAATCCGACACGGTCAGCGGCTGTTTCGTCCCCGGATGCAACATCGGCAACGGTTTTGTCTTCATGTCCGCTACAATGTTATACCACTGCCGTGGTATGTCATTTTCAGATAGTAGAAATTTTTTTGTCATTATTCGTTTTTAATTTAATTGATATTAATATTGTTTTTTTAAATCATTTTTTCGTTTGGCGCATAAAAAAACTTAATGCCCATGTGAACATTAAGCTTTAAACCAAAAAAACAATGTACTTCTACAACTACATAAGCTGACTGTTCACAACAGAATTTCCGTTGCGCCACCACCAAATTGTTATCGTTGCAAATCGAATCATCAAATTTTTTCGCCTGCAAAGGTAATACTTTTTTTTGAAATGAAAACTTTTTTGTCTCTTTTCGATATACGGCAGATTCAAGTAGCAAATGCAACCGGATTATTCAAGGCCGCCGCTGCAAGCCTTCCCCGACGGGGAATACTATCAATAGAAAATGATAACCATTTATTCGCTCCCGCCGGCATTATCCATCGGGGAATAATAGCTATAAAATTCCTTACGTGTAGAAGAAAATTTCCTCCCGTGTGGAAAAGAAATCTCATACGGGAGGAAAATTATTTTCGTACGTGTGAAAAGTTATCCCGACATGCACGCCGCTCCAAATCTGCGAACCGTAAGTCCATGTACAAGCGCCGATGGAATTGGGCGGGCATAGGACAATCACCGTTAACGTATATTGACCACTTGACTCCTCCCACGAAGTATTACAAGTACCGTCGTGGGCATACCGCTTGAAGATATAAGTACCGTCTCCAGTATAATTGGACGCAGCGGTACCGATAGAATAAGTCGCAGCGCTGCCGGTCAGCGTGGCGCTGCTGGTACCGGAACGCCGCCACTGGTAGGTTATATTTTCGTCGCCGCCGGAAGCGGGGGTTGCATTCGTAATGGTGATGCCGGGGTCTGTTCCTACCATCGTCGTATCGGAAGCGGTAGTAATGGAGCCGGCGGTAAAGGAGTAATAGACCGTCCCGACGGTAAAGGTGGAGTAGCCGCTGTAGCAGGTCGTACCGCCGGCGGTGAGGTATGCCCGCACCCGCGCCTGATAGGTGCCGGCGGTGGTAGTCGTGGTTTTAGACGTTCCCCGTCCGGATACGTTGCCGCTCCAATTAATGCCGGTGGCGCCCGAAGGCACGGTGGCCAAGAAGATGATGCCTGTGCCGGCGCACTTCGGCCCGTCCTGCGTGGGGGCAGCCGGTACGGAGGGAATAGCGGTGATAGTGGCGGCGGTATAGGT
>JAITKF010000055.1 GCA_031278545.1 Prevotellaceae bacterium | reverse complement strand
AATGAGCCGTTCCCTATAAATGTAATTTTCCGAACCATAGCCGTAGCTAGAGCCGCATTTCCATGGCGCCATCAGAAGTTTTCCGTGGCGCCATGGAAACTTTTATTTTAATGGATAATGATAAAAAGTGTAGGGGTGAAACATTTTTCGCTCCTATTTCTTGAACTGTACAGTATTCTTTTTATTCCGTTGTTTCTTAAAAATGTAATTTAAGCGACCACGGGGCAATGTTTTTTAACCATTCATCACTGCCAGCGCGCAGCGTCTAATTTTAAGAGGATAAACAGTAAAATCGTAAATGCCCAGAGCGACGAGCCGCCATAGCTGATAAAGGGCAGGGGGATGCCTATCACCGGCGCCAGTCCAATGGTCATGCCGATGTTAACAACGAAGTGGAAGAATAGAACGGAGATGACACAATAGCCGTATATCCGCGCAAAGGCGTCTTTCTGCCGTTCGGAGATGATGATGAGCCGGAAAAGAAGGAGCAGGTAGCAGACGATGACGACGAACGCCCCTGTGAATCCCCATTCTTCGCCAATGGTGCAAAAAATGAAATCGGTGCTTTGTTCCGGCACAAAATTATATTTGGTTTGCGTGCCTTGCAGAAATCCTTTTCCTATAAGGCCGCCCGATCCTATTGCTACTTTCGACTGGTGTACATTATAGCCTGCGCCCTGTAAGTCTTCTTGAACGCCTAGCAGGTTTTCAATGCGGTCGCGCTGGTGAGGTCTCAGTACTTGGTCGAATACGTAGTCGACCGAATAAACCAGCACGACCGACCCGATAAAGAAACAGAGGATATACCATACGTAGCGTAGTTTATGCCGGATGGCGGTTATCGCGCCCAGTACCGCCGCTACAGCGCATAGCATCGTGAATAGCAGGTCGGGGGCAACGGTTATGTCGAATGCAGGGAAGAGCCATTTTATAAGTAGCACATAGAGGGCAGTGATACCGGCGGCCAGCATTAGCGGTCGCGTGATTCGCCGCCGGTAAAGCATGTATAACAGGCCGCTGATAATGGCGCAAAGCATCAACGCCGATACGGTTTCCCATAGTACCGACAGGACGAAAATCGTTACGGCAAATAGGACAATGTTGATGAACCATCCCGACAGGCCTTCGCGGTAGAGCATCAATAGGAATGAACCGAAGACGACGGCCGAGCCGGTATCGTGTTGCAGGAAGATTAATCCTACGGGTAGCAGTATCACTAATGCAATGCGGAGGAGGTTGATGCGGCGGGAAAATGTAAAGCCATAAACACTCATCATGCGGGCTAAGGCAATAGCGGTCGCCGTTTTGGCCAACTCTGCCGGCTGCAGCCGTACCGGTCCAAGAATAAACCACGAGCGCGACCCGTTGACCTCTGTCCCAGCTATCAGTACGAACAGTAGTAAAAATAATACCACTCCGTAAATAAGATAGCCGAAGACAGAATAGAATTTACTGTCGAGTAGGAGAATGAACGCTGCTATCAGGAAGGCTGAAATGATCCAGACGAATTGTTTCCCGTAGCGTTGCGAAAAATCGAAGATGCGGCTATGCTCGTCGTTGTACGCGGCGGCATATATGCTGACCCAGCCGATGGCGATTAATACAAGGTAGAGCCCTATCGTCGCCCAATCTAATTTAAGGAATAACGGGGCATTTTTTCTCATGGCTTTTTTTGTATTCCGGCGGGCATTCCGACTTGTATCCGCTGTTCTAAGTCAGTGCGCAGGACTTGTTTGTTCAAATATTTTTCGACCATAAGTGAGGCTATCGGGGCCGCCCATGTGGCGCCGAATCCGGCGTTTTCGATGTAGGCGGCGATGGCTATTTGCGGGTTTTGGCGCGGGGCAAAGCAGATGAAGGTCGAATGGTCTTCGCCGTGCGGGTTTTGGGCCGTGCCGGTTTTACCGCATAGTTCGATGCCTGCAATTTGGGCAATCCGCGCGGTAGCACCCGTCCCTGGTTCGCTGTGTACTGCGCGGTACATGCCTTCTACGATGACGGGGAAATAGCTTGTGTCTATCATCGTGTAATGCCGTTCCTTGTATCTTTCCGGCGGGTCAAGTCCTTCGACTTTGCGCACAACATGCGGTATGTAGTAGTACCCGCGATTGGCGATGGTGGCGGCAAAGTTGGCCATTTGCAGCGGTGTGCCGCCTATCTCGCCTTGCCCGATGGCGAGGGAAATAATCGAAAGCGATTTCCAGCGTCCTTCGCCGTGAATGCGGTTGTATTGCCGCACGGAAGGTAGCGTTCCCGCCTGTTCGCTCGGCAGGTCGATGCCGGTTTTTTGTCCAAATCCCATGCTTTGCACATACTCGCGCCATTTCAAGAAACCCTCTTCGGCGCTTTCGCAGGCCGGATTATCGATGATGTGGCGGAATACGTTACAATAATAGGCATTGCAGGACATCTGGATGGATTGTAGCATGTCAATCGGCGAGGCGTGTGCGTGGCAACCGACCGTTTTGCCTGCGCTAATCCGGTAGCCCATGGCGCAACTGTAGCGCGACGCCGGCGTAACTACTTGCTGGTCTAGCCCGATAAGGGCATTGGCTAATTTGAATGTCGAACCCGGCGGATACGGCGACATAATCGCTCGGTTGAACAGCGGTTTTCGCGGGTCGGACTGCATACGCTGGAAATTTTTATTGATGCCTACCAACAATGTCGGGTCAATGCCTGGCGCCGAAATCAAGGCCAGTACTTCTCCCGTCGAAGGTTCAATGGCTACGATAGCGCCTACTTTATTTTTCATCAGCCATTCGCCGTATTCCTGTAGTTGGCTGTCTATCGTACAAATCAAATCTTTTCCGGCTACCGCCGCCGTATCGAAGCGGCCTTCCTGATACGATTCCTTAATCCGGTTATGGACGTCGCGTACGAAAATGCTCACGCCTTTGTGTCCGCGTAAATATTCTTCGTATGCTTCTTCGATGCCGCTTTTACCGATGTAGTCGCCGGGTTTGTAGTACGGATTGCGACGGATGGCGCCTGTGTCTGCTTCGGTTACATATCCGAAGAGGTTTCCGGCAATCGGGAGCGTATAGTTACGCAAAGTACGCGCCTGCGCATAAAATCCCTGAAATTTGAATGCGGTCTCTTGGAATACGGCATAATATTCCGCCGGAGCTTGCTTTAACAGTACCGTCGGCTGGTAGCCTAATTGCCGGCGACGGCGATAAATATCGTTAATGGCGCTTTTAAATGATTCGGGCTCCAGCTTGAAAATCGTACAAAAGGCCAATGTATCGAATGCCTTCAACTCGCGCGGCACGACCATAATATCGTAGGTCGTTTGGTTTTTGACCATCCGTTCGCCGTTCCGGTCGATAATGAGGCCGCGCGATGGATATTGTACTTCGTAGCGCAATACATTTGTATTGGCGGTTACCTTGTAGGATTCATCTATTACTTGCAACCAGAACAGGCGTATAAGCAATATCAGTGCCAGCAGCACAAATGTGCCGAAAATCACCATACTCTTTTTGGAATATTCGTTCATGGGCGTTATGGGGCAGTGGTTTTGCGATTGTGCGGCAGCAGGGTTTGCAGCAGCATAATAAATAATGTGCTGCATACGGCGCTTAGCAGCGTGCGTAGCAGTGTATGCACAATGTCGTAGAATCCGAAATCGTCCAGCAGGAAATACACTAGATGGTATAGCGTCATCGAAAGGACGACGTACCCCATACACGCTTGCCATCCCTGCGTTTTAGACGAGGGCAGGGCATAGACGTCGAAATCCGTTTTAGTGGAGAACAGTTTCAGCATGAGGGGACGGGCAAAAGCCAGCATCACCGCGCTGGCCGTGTGAATGCCGATGACATCCGACGACAGCAAGTCGACGCACAGTCCCATGAAAAATGCCCACAGCAGTATAAGGATGCGTGAATAGCCGAATGGTAAAAACAAAATAAACAGCACATATATACAAGGGTAGACGAACGTCCCCAACGGTAGCCGGCTGAAAATAAAGCATTGCATAGCAATCAGCCCGGCTACCCATAAGAACCGTGAAAGGGAATGATTATTCATACCGTTTGGATGCTTCAAGGGTTTTCCGTTCGTCCCGGTACAAATGTTTGACGACATGCACCGCGTACATTTTCCTGAAATCGGCAAACAGGCTCACGGTAATTTCGTAAAAGTTGCCGCCTTTTATCTGGTATGAGTTGACCGTGCCAATCGGAATATCGGAGGGGAATATCGACGAAAGGCCGCTGGATATAACTGTGTCGCCCACGTGCACGGCGACGTGTTGCGGAATTTCGGTCAAAATCACCTCGCGGTCGTCTTTTCCGTCCCAATACAGCGATCCGAAGAAGCCGTTTCCGGCTAATTTGGCGCTCACTTGCCAGTTGACGTTCAGTAATGATTTCACCAGTGAATAGTGTTCATACACCGTAACCACGAGACCAACAATGCCATCGTGTACGATGACTCCCATATCCGGCTCTATGCCTTGCTGCGAACCGACATTTAGCGTCATGTAATTGTGCAGGGTATTGACACTATTTGCGACAATCCTTGCCGATACATACGAATATACCGGTGCATCCGCCGAATCCGTAACGGTGGCTTCAACCGGCGTATTGGATTTTTCCTGATAATATTGGAGGCGGCTACGCAGTTCGGCATTTTCCTGCGCCAACTGTTCGTTGGTTTTTTTCAATGAAAAATAATAAATCCCGTTGTCCCATATACCGTCAATCCGCGCCTTGACCAGCCGGATATTTCCAACGACTGTCGCCTGTTGGAAATAGCTGCTATTGGAAAGCAGTACGAGCGTTATTATTTCCAATATGAGGAATACAAAAAATACACGCAGCCTCAGAAATAAACGATAAAATGTATTCATTCAAATCCGTCGGAATGTAAGGATTAACGCATCAGGAAGGGGAACTTGCCTATATTTTTCAATGCGATTCCGGTGCCTCGCGCTACGGCGTGCAATGGGTCTTCGGCAATATGGAAGGGAATGTTGATTTTATCGTACAAGCGTTTGTCAAGGCCGCGCAACAATGCGCCGCCGCCGGTGAGGTAGATGCCGCGCTGCACAATATCCGCATACAGTTCGGGTGGCGTTTGCTCCAGTACGCCAAGAATGGCGGATTCTATCTTGGCCAGCGATTTGTCGAGGCAATGGGCAATTTCCTGATACGTTACATAGACTTCTACCGGCAGGGCAGTCATCAGGTTGGGACCGCGCACGGCATAGGGTTCGGGCTGGTTGTCCGCCAGTTCGGAGAGGGCTGACCCGGCTGAGATTTTAATTTCTTCGGCTGTCCGTTCGCCGATTTTGATATTGTGCTGTTGCCGCATATATTGCTGAATATCCGATGTAAACCCGTCGCCGGCCACCCGGATGCTTTTGTTGCTTACGATGCCGCCCAATGCAATCACGGCTATTTCGGTCGTCCCGCCCCCGATGTCGACCACCATGCTTCCTTCGGGCGCTTCCACGTCGATACCGATACCCAACGCTGCCGCCATAGGTTCATATATCATATAAATGTCGCGACCGCCAGCATGTTCCGACGAATCGCGCACTGCCCGGATTTCCACTTCGGTGCTTCCCGACGGAATACAGACCACCATGCGCAGGATAGGCGTAAACAAACTGCTTTTTCGTTGGGAGATGAATTTAATCATACCTCGAATCATCAGCTCGGCTGCATTAAAATCAGCAATGACGCCATCGCGTAGCGGGCGAATGGTTTTAATGTTTTCGTGGGTTCGCCCGTGCATGGCTTGGGCATTTTTGCCTACGGCAATCAACTTCCCGTCGTTTTTGTCGATAGCTACAATCGACGGTTCATCCACGACAATTTTATCATTGTGGATGATAATGGTGTTAGCAGTGCCTAAATCAATTGCTAACTCACGAGTTAAAAAAGATAATACCATTTTAGTAGAGTGATGAGTGATAAGTTGTCTATATTCTCAGTGTTTAAAATGCCGCACACCGGTTAGCAGCATCGCCATATTGTGCCGGTTGCAGTAGTCGATACTTTGCCGGTCGTTGATTGAGCCGCCGGGCTGCACCACCGCTGTAATGCCTGCCTGCTGCGCGATTTCTACGCAATCGGGAAACGGGAAAAAAGCATCGGACGCCATGACCGCTCCCTGTAACGAAAAACCGAACGACTGCGCTTTGCCGATGGCTTGCTTCAGGGCGTCAACGCGCGAGGTCTGCCCTACGCCGCCGGCCAACAGCTGCCGTCCTTTAGCCAGTACGATAGCGTTGGATTTCGAGTGCTTAACTAATTTGTTGGCAAAAATCAAATCGGCGATTTCCTCGTCGGTCGCCTGCCTGTCGGTCGCGGGCTGCAATTGTGCAGCTGTTTCCGTAACCGTGTCGCGGGTTTGCTGCACCACGCCGTGAAGCAACGAACGGAACTGCAAAGCCGGCAGGGTCGTGTTTTTTTGCTTTAAGATGATCCGGTTTTTTCTTACCTTCAAGCATTCCAATGCTTCGGGCGTGTATGCCGGCGCGATAATCACCTCGAAAAACAGCCGGTTGATTTCTTCGGCGCACGCTGCTTCAACCGGACGGTTGGTTACGATAATACCGCCGAACGCCGACACCGGGTCGCCTGCCAGCGCTTTACGCCATGCGTGCAGCCCGTCGTTATCCGACGCGCATCCGCAGGCGTTATTATGCTTCAGGATGGCCAGGGTCGGTTCGTTAAAATCGTCTATCAGCGCCACGGCCGCATCTATGTCGAGCAGGTTGTTGTATGAAATTTCCTTGCCGTGCAGTTGGTCGAACAGGTCGTCGAAGCGGCCGAAAAACGAGGCTTGCTGGTGCGGGTTTTCGCCGTACCGCAAGGGTTTTTGTTCGGCAATAAACGACTGAAATGCCGGCAGGTTTTCGTGCCGGTTGAAGTAATTGAAAATCGCTGTATCGTACTGCGCTGTTTGCCGGAAGGCGTGTGTGGCAAATCGCCGGCGCGTAGACAGGGAGGTCGTCCCCTGCCCATCCTTCAACAATTCGACGACTTCGGCATACTGTTCGCGCGACGAGACGACCAGCGTGTCGGCATGGTTTTTAGCGGCAGCCCTGATAAGTGCGATGCCGCCGATGTCGATTTTCTCTATCACGTCCTCTTCGCAAGCGCCCGACAGCACTGTTTGTTCAAACGGATACAAATCAACCACCACTAAGTCTATCGGTGGAATTTCATAATCGGTCAACTGCTCGTTGTCGCGCACTTTGTCGCGACATGCCAAAATGCCGCCAAAGACTTTCGGATGTAAGGTTTTGACGCGCCCGCCTAAAATCGACGGATAGCCCGTCAGACTCTCTACCGACCGCGCCGCTATACTTAAACTGGCGATAAAGTCAAGCGTCCCGCCGGTAGAGTAAATAGTAACTCCCTGTTCATTCAATAAACGTACAAGCGCCTCTATGTTATCTTTACAATAGACAGACAGCAAGGCATTCGTAATTTTCCTTGTAGTGTTGTCGTTCATATACTTATTCCTATGTGGTAAATTCATTAAGTGCGTAAAGTTACGCATTCTATTTGATGTATGAAAAAGTTTTTTCGATTTGTACAGAAATCTGGTTGTACATAGGATTTTTTTTGTACTTTTGATTTTTAACTATAATAGCTATGATAGAAAAATGGATTAATTTGTATAGAAGGGCATTTCGGTTTGTTACATACGATATGTGGCATGTCGATATGGTTCACTATAAGCGCCGCGATGCGTTTTTGATTAAGCAGCTGAAGATTTTCACTATTGCATTCCGGCGTTTTTTTGAAGATAAGGTCACTATTCGCTGTTCGGCGCTTTCGTATTATTCGCTGATGGCGATTGTGCCGCTGATGGCCTTGCTGTTTGCTATTTCCAAAGGGCTCGGCGTGTCCGACATGTTGCGCATTTTCCTCGAACAGAGTCTCGGCGAGCATAACGAGATTATCGAGTTTCTGCTCCGGTTTGCCGACAACGCCATTGCCAATACCCACACCGGCGTGCTGGGTTCGCTGGGGATTGTGTTCCTGATGTGGTCGGTGATTAAGGTATTGAATAATATTGAAAGCGCCTTCAACGACGTGTGGCAGGTTAAGCGTCCGCGGCCGCTGTCGCGCAAGTTTGCCGATTATTCGGCGTTTATCCTGACCGTCCCGATTATCATTGCATTTTCTACCGCCATCTCGCTGCTGGTGCGCTATCATATCGGTTCGTGGATACAGGATATTCCGGTGCTCGAACATCTCGGGCCGCTGTTCGGCACATTCGTACCTTTCCTGCTGGTATTCCTTGCCCTGACGTTCATCTATGCCGCCGTCCCGTTTACCAAAGTACGCATGGGGCCGGCGTTTATCGCGGCGGTCATTGCCGGTATTGCCTTCCAGCTGACGCAAAACATGTATATCTTTTCACAAATTACGGTATCGAAATACGGTACGATTTACGGCGCTTTTGCTGCCCTACCGTTGCTGTGCCTGTGGTTGCAAATTAGCTGGATAATCATCCTGTTTGGGGCCGAGTTGGCATTCGCCTACCAAAATCTGGAGCGTTACCATTATGAAGCCACGTCCGACCACATCAGCCCGTTCCAGCGGGAAGTATCGGGTATCCTGATTGCCCGGCTCATCTCCAAGCGTTTTGTAAAAGGCGACCCACCGTACACCGTCGCCGAACTGACGAACGAGTTGAATTTGCCGTATCGCGTTGTCCGCAACAGTATAGAGGATTTGCAGCAATGCAATCTCCTGTCGGAAGTCCATGTGCAGGGCCGGCGCAAGTCGCGCGACCATGCCTACCAGCCGGCATTAGATGTACATTCCCTGAGCATCGCATCCGTATATAAATCCCTTAACCATATTGGGCAGGTCGCCCTTGCCGAAGAAGACAACGCCGATATGAAACACATTGTAAATGTCCTTACAAAGCATTTCGAAACATTTGCCCGATCCGATGAAAATAAACTACTGATAGATATTTAGGAGCTGTTCTTACCGTATGTCTCAGCTTACGGTTAATAGAGTATTGTCCCAACAGGCGTGGCCTGCGTAACTCTCCCCCGCCAGCGGGGGTGGAATAGTTCTCAGTTCTTAACTCTTAACTCTTAGTTCTTAGTTCACAGTTCATAGTTCAAAAAAAAAGTCATCCCTTTGCCGCCGATACCGTTTTTTTTGATTAAATTTCTTGTTTAATCAAAACCCCCTTCTCCCTTCCCTTTTTTCTTTATCTCTAAGTAATTCTATTGTCTTTTTGCCTTTGGCTCTCATTTTTCTTATTTTGTTATTCTCTATTTTCAATGGCCTGATAATCGCAGGCTTTTTTTTCTCTATCTACTAAACAGGACGTCGATTCTTCCCCCTATTCGTTTTTTGGGAGGGGGAGCCCTCTTCCTTTCTTCCTGTTATCAGCGCGTTGCAGCGGCCTTTGATTAAACAAGAAATTTAATCAAAAAACCAACGACCCTTAGTAAGAAAAATTAAAATTACAAAAATAACATGACAATGAAGAAACTAATTTTACTATCCGTTTTAGCGCTGTCCGTATCGACTGTTTGGGGACAGCAGAGTGTGGTGCGCGTCGAGCAGTTCGGCGCAAACAATACGACGACCCCGCCGACCGTTAGCTTCCGCGTCTATTGGGACGAGGCGCCCGATGGCATGCGGCACTTAGATAGCGTATGGTTGTTTGTCGATTACCAGCTCATCGCCGCCAACGGCTCGTTAGGCGCATGGACGCCCGCGACGCTGGCCAATCCCACGGCCACCGCGCAGGGGACGGTCATTGCAGGGTCATTGAATGGAAGAGGGTTTTATCTGCGCGGCACGCCGACGACGTTTAGTTCGACGGTTACCGTAACGCTCGACGGGCTCGCCGCCGGCGACCGCTTCAACTGGTGCGCCTACGCCTCCGACTACCCGCCCAACGCGACGGAAGGGGCAGGATACTATGAGCTACACGGTACGCCGCCGTTCCTGATTAACGGCACGATTACCGAACCAACGCGGCAATACGCCGGCTGCATTACCTCGCTCACCGACCGCACAGAATGCCCGGGATTAGTGCCGCCGCCCACAGCAGTGACGGCCTTCACCGTGTCGGAAGATACCATTTGCACCGGCCAAAGCGTAACGCTCGAAGCGACCGCCACAGGCGCCATCAACTACAGCTTTAA
>JAITKF010000105.1 GCA_031278545.1 Prevotellaceae bacterium | reverse complement strand
AATGTATTTCAGAACTTTACGTATTTTTGATTCGAGTTTATCCCTGTTTTTTTCGACCGTTTTTCGCCACAGGAAAGTATAGCGATTTGCCCGTGATTCCATTTTCGTACCGTCAATGTATGCCACCTCCAAACTCAAACAGCCCATCTCGACAAGCATCGTTACAACATGAGTAAATATCTCATTTACAGTATCTTTTAAGTGGATGGAACGAAAACGATTTACCGTGTTGTGGTCGGGATCAAGCCAGCCTGACAGCCACATAAAGGTGATTCTGTCCTTTACGGCATCTTCCATTTTGCGGCAGGAATAAAGGATCTGTTTTTAGAGCAAAAAAACTGCTACAAAATTGCTTTTGAGACAGTCCTATATGCAGGGACTACTGACTCCGTCGGGACGTATATCGCAATAGAAAAAATCGGTGTCTCCGTTTGCCCCTCCGCAGACGTCCTTTCTTCCGTACCATGCACCTGCTGAAGGCAATATTCAATCGTCAATGGTAATGTCCTGATTGGAGCAAGCGGGGATGTTACCCTACCTAAAGTTTAGAAAATTTATACATTTATCCATTAAATCTGCAACTTATAAAGGTACTAAAGCGCGTTGTGCACAAGGAAAAAAAGAATCACCTTTGTATCGTGAAAAAACGGGGTGTACATTAGCAGTCCACGTTCCATTTAAATAGCGAATCTTCATATCCTTTACTTGTGATGAGTATGTATGATTAGTATTTAAAAAATGAACTGTCTGATTAAAAAAACAAGTCTTTTAGCGCTCGCCCTTATGAGCTTTCCCCTCCTGATAACCGCACAGCCGACGCAACTGTTGGTCGCCCGTAACGATACCGTACGTACAGGCCCGCTCCAACCGGTGAAAAAAAATATTGTACTCAATGACGACATTCCTGTCGGGCGATATTCATGGCGCCTGCTGACCGCGCTGAATCCGACGACGCAGGGCGTAGCTGCACAGCAGGACGATTATTTCATCTTTACGCCTGCCGCCGCCTGCCGCAACACGTCGTTCAAACTGGCCTACGCCATCACCGCCAATAATCAACACGACACAGCCGAGATTGTCGTCGTCGTATCGAACTACAACAACCCTGTCAACGTTCTCCCGTCCGACGCCCATTGTACAGACGATATACAATCGGGCGTAACTTTCAAGGTGCATGAGAAATTTACAAATACGACGCAGGCGCTGGACGGCTTCTCAATGCCGCTGGTAGGCGATATTAACGGCGACGGAAAGCCCGACATCATTGCCTTAGGTCTGGGACGAAACGGTAACTTCACAATCGGTAACGGCTTGTCGGCGCGTGCATGGTACGTACATGTTTTCAACGGGCAAAGCGGCGAACGCACATGGTCTATCAATTTGGGTACAGAACCCAGCGGCAGCACGTTGACCTCGGTAACCAGCCTGAATCATCCCGGTATTACGACAAATATCGACGAATCGCTCGACCAGTTCCAGCTACGCTACGACCCGCGCTATAATTCGCCGGGGCATTTGGCTATTGCCGATTTGGATAATGACGGTCTGGGGGAGATTGTGGTCGTCGAATGCGGTAATTTGGGTAAAATCTATGCCCTTAAACCGCAGGTGGACTCCCTGCGAAATATTACCGGATTTTCGGTTTACTGGTATGGAAATAACCAGGGCGCCTCGTATTCCTATAAAACGCCGGTAACGGGCAACCACGAAATATTTGGCTCCGGCATCCCCTACATTGCCGATTTAAATGCCGACGGCATTCCCGAAGTCATTATTTACAATAAAATATTCCATGGCCGGACAGGGCAAATCCTCTGTCAGCTGGAAACATTAAATAATTTCAACTTCCCTGTGGCTTCCAACATCAGTACGATTCGCGACAACTATGCTTACGTAGGACGTCGTCCGCGGGCGGCATGGAGCGAAGACTATGTGCACTGTATGAGCATTGCCGATATAAACAACGACGGTATACTCGACATCGTCGCCGGCAGCAAAGTCTATGTAATGAAAAATGACAATGGCGTGCCGGCGTTGGATTATATCATTTATGGCCCTTCGAATATCAGGACGCAGCAGGGACCGGGCGAGGTAGGTACCTATGTGGCGGATGGCTTTACGTCGGTCGCCGACATTGACATGGACGGCTCGCTGGACGTGATCGTGCTGGCGCCGGCAGTCGATGGGTTGAATGAGGCGACAAGGAATATCCTCTACGTATGGGATCCCCTGCACAACCCGACGACGGCAAAAGCAGCCGTGTATTTATACACACGCTCGACTACGGGCACGATGTCGTTCCCGTTTGTAGGCGATATTAACGGACGTCTGGACAATTATGCCGCCAACAAACGACTCCCCGAGATATGCTTCAACGGCGGACGATTTTATACGTCCCATTCCAGTGCTTCCAACATTGCATTTCATCCTTTGTCGGCTGCGTCCCTGACTGCCGAAGGTATTACCGGCGCCTCCAGCACGCGCGGATTTAATTACGACCCGACGAACGACGTAAGGGGGCACGTCGTAGGGTTTACCTATCATGCCAATCCTGACGGCAGTACGCCCCTACATCAGCGCTTAAAATTAGCATGGGCAATGGAGCATGACGACGTGTCGTCAAGTACGGGCATCACGATGTTCGATTTCGATAACGATGATATAAAAGAATTATGCTACCGGGATGGAAAGTCCGTAAAAGTCATTTCCCCCGTATTAAACACCTATATCTCCCGTACAGAGAATACGGGCGCGATCCGTTTTGAGCAAGGCAATATCAAATCCTTTACTGGCTTTGAAGCGCCAGTGATTGCGGATGTAGATATGGACGGCAGCGCAGACATCGTAACCTTCGTTTATCCAAGCTCCGAGGCAGACGGACAGTCTAAAGGCTATATTTACGTATATGAACATGATCCGGGCTCGGATAAATGGGCGCCCTGTCCGCCGGTATGGAATCAGACGATTTATTTCCCGTTGCAAATTAATGCAGACCTCACCGTGCCGGCTAAACCGCAACCCCTGCTGACACCCTATAACGACCGCTACGGAAATACCATCTATCCCTATAACGGGCAATGGCTGCAGCAGCCGATAGTCCGGGACGGTACACATTATTCGCCGGTAGCGCAGAAGCCTGATATGATACTGTACAATATGACTATCCGAATAGAAAGTCAAACGAAGGCTGTGCTTACGTTGACTATCGGCAACCGCGGCAGCACGTCCGTCAATTCCCAGACGCCTATCACCTTTTATGACGGCGGTACGACGGGCATAGACATCACCGGCGGCGCGACGGTCATCAAAACCGTGCAAATAGGCGTCGATATTTTCTCCGGGGAAAAAGTAACCTGCACCTATGAACTGACCGGCAATTTCAACAATAAATTAGTATGGGCGCGGCTGGTCGACGATGCAACTAACTTCCCCGCCACAGGGTACGACGAATGCAATGTGTCGGACAATGTGTTTTCGGCTATCGACTGCCCCAACCTTATTTATTATATTTCCACTTCGACCGGTGAAGATATATTGTGTGACTCCACCTATATCGTATTAACGGCTACGGCAGTCAACCAGCCCGGTACGCCCGTTTACCAATGGTATCGTAACGACCTGCCCATGCCCGGGGAAACCAATCGGACATTGAACACAGCCCTTGCCGGCGACTATAAATGTTACGTAATCGATAGTGTTTGCCGCGGCTTTTCTTCGGTCAAAACACTATTCCGGGACATCTCCGTCGCCCATACTGATTATGTAAGCGTCATCGAGGAAACACCGGCGACGGTAGACGTCTTAGCCAACGACGATATCTACTGTACCGTAACGCCGGTCATCACCCTGCCGCCCGCAAACGGCACGGCATTGACGACCGACGACAAGATTTACTACACGCCGAACAATAGTTTTACCGGACTGGATTCGCTCCAGTACAACATTGACAACTCGTACGCGACGGTTTACTTCCACGTATCGCCTTTCCCTGATAATATAACGAATGTTCATTGTTTCTCCAATCCTCCGGTCTCATCGTGGAGCATCGGCCCAGGCCAAAACGTCGGCTCCAGTATTACCTCGCTATACCAGTCGGCAGTAGTGGGCGACTTAGACAACGACAGCTATGTCGACGTTTTAGTACCTAAAGAAGCTACGGGAACAAGCTGGCAGGCAGGCTACCAGACGAACGGCATCAACATCTACGACACGAAGACAGGCCTCGTGAAGACCATTACTACCGCCCTGTTTGCTACATCCGACTTAGGCCCGGTTGGTATTGCTAAAGCACGCGCATCCGACAATGAGGCGTTCATTGTCGTAGCGGCGGCCAACGGTTTCCTCTATGCTTATAACAAAGCCGGCCAGCAGAAGTGGCGTTCCAATGCCAAATATGCAAGCCAACCGATACCTTCCGGATACAGCTATCAGGCAGGAGCGGTCGGCTTTGCCGATTTCAACGGCGACGGCATTGCTGAAATATACATTAAAGACAAAATATTCGATTTACAAGCCGGCACGTTACTGCTTACCCTCAACGACGAAATCAGTACGATTTGCGATTTAGGCACAGCCGTTGCCGATTTCGACCACGACGGCTTGCAGGAAATGGCCATCCGAGGAAAAGTATACAAGATTCACCTCACCAACCAGATGGGTACTGCGGGAAACAGCTCCTCACTCTGGCGGCAGGTCTCCAACAACCCGCATCCCAATAGCGGGCTGGCAACCATCCTTGCCGACTTCGACCTTGACGGAAATTTGAACATCCTCGTGCATGACAAAAAATGGTTCTACATTTGGGACCCCTACACTGGACAGGTGAATATCGATCAAATCAAAGGCACAAATTATGAAGGAATGGGATGTCCCACCGTCGGCGACATCGACAACGACGGCTATCCCGAAATCATCTATTCCGGCCCCCTACATATTACCGCATGGGACATTGGCAAGAAATCGGTAGCCACCGTCAAATGGCGCTTAACCACAGGCGATGTATCGGGATATACTGGCCTCTCACTGTTCGATTTTAACCAGGACAATTTCCTCGAAATAGTATACCGCGACGAAGTGCGGCTGCGTATTATTAACGGTAGCAGCACCGCGACAGTCATGACCGACCTGGCGTCGATACCCTGTACCTCCGGCACACAAGGCGAGTATCCGGTAATCGCCGATATCGATCGCGACGGTCAGGCCGATATCATCATTACCGGTGGAAAGGACAATGCCTCGGCACCATCCGCCGGATTCATCCGCATATTCAAAGCCAGCGCGGGTCACACATGGGCGCCGGCACGCAAAGTATGGAATCAGTATGCCTATAACAGTCTTGGAGTAAACGACGATCTAAGCATCCCCGCAGCGCCTATCAATCCGGCGACCATCTTCCCCGGCAAGGACGGGCAACTGGGTACGATAGACGACGTACGTCCCTTCAACGCCTTCTTGCAACAGCAGACCAAGCTGAACAAACACGGAAATCCCTTATGGCTGACGCCACATGTAGTCATGATCGCCGCGCCGTCATTCCATTACTATGCCGCGCCGGATTCGATGCAAATCCGCATCTCCCTTACCAACGACGGGAGCGCGGCACTGACCGCGCCTTTCTACATCACAGCTTACGCCAACACCGTAGCCGCAGCAAACAAACTGGCGACCGGCACTTATACCGTTCCCCTGAGCGTAGGCGACACCCTGCATCTCACCCTTCGGATTACAAACATGTCGGCCCACCAACCGCTCGACTCAATCATCCTCCGGCTAAACGATATGGGCAATGCCACCTACGAACAATTGGAATGCAACTATACCGGCAACGAAATCCCCCGCCTGGCATCATCCCTCCTGATGGCACAGAACGATTATATAATGACATCCAACGATACGATCAACATCCATCCGTTGGTAAACGACTCTATCCCGGCCTCCTGCCGCCCGCTCACCGCATGGGGCATCATCGACGGAAGCGGCGCTCCCAAACACGGCACAGTCGCCATCAAAGCCGACAGCTCGCTTATATACATACCGACAGCGAACTTCACAGGCATCGACTCCATCAACTACTACATTAAATGTAATGCCGACAGCAGCACGGCACAAATTTACATCATCATCAACAAACCGCTGGCGCAAAATTATACGGCCTGCGCTGACGCTTCGATTACTATCGGATACGCCGCCCTGCCCGACGTACAGTACCACTGGTTCACTACCGCCACCGGCAACACTCCTGTCGCCATCGGCAATACCTTAACCATAACGAAGAACACATCGACGCTCCAGTCCTACTGGGTCGAACTACATTACAAAGGGCTCACATCGCCGCGATACCAGATTGATTTAATGCTAAGCGATAATTGCGGAAGCACAACCCCCGTCGGATGTATGACCACCGGCACAATCATCTTCAAAGAAGACTTCGGTGGAAACAGCCCCTCCGACCCGCACACCAAGGCATCGGGAATCCCGCAAGTAATAAGCTATACCTACACGCCCAACCTCCATATACAAAGTGGATACACCATCAGCAAAACATCAGAGAAATATTTCTACGCCACTTGGTACAAAAACATCCGCGACCACACCTTCCCCGACGACAGCAAACGGGGATATATGATCGCCTTCGACGCCTCCAAAAGCGCCGGACAGTTTTACGAACACCAAATCGACAACCTCTGCGCCGGAACAAAACTCTACTTCTCCGCATGGATTACCAGCCTGCTCTCCATTACGACATCGACACATCGGGCAAACCTGATATTCATCCTCGAAGATTTACGACAAAACATACTGGCGCAGTATTACACCGGCAACATCCCCGATAACGACCCGAAGTGGAAAAACTACGGATTCGGATTCACCGTCCCGGATGGGCAGACGTCGATAAAACTACGGATAATTAACAACGGCGCAGGGTCGGACGGAAATGACTTCGTCATGGACGATATCGAAATACGCCTCTGCGCCCCGACCGTACAGGCCGGCGGAAAGGGAAGGTTAGACACCGCCCTCTGCACCGGTAACCCAATATCCTTCAACGGCGATTATACCGACGACGGCACTTTCGGTAACGAACTGGCATGGCGTTGGGAACACAACACAACCGGACAACTGCAAGTCGACAGCGACTGGTCGACCATCGCCGGCACGGAAGGACTCACCTCCAACGGCTATGCGGCATCGACCTACACGATTAACAACACCACTCCCGCCCACACAGGATACTACCGGATGGTCGTAAGTCGTCCGGCCACCATCAATGCCCCCAAATGCAAAGCAGCCTCGCTCGCACAACACGTTCGCATAGACTCGCTCCCCGCCACGCCCGTCATACAGGTTGCCACACCCGTATGCGCCGGCGAAGAACTACTCTTCTCCGTACCCCCGCTCTACACCACCTGCCAATGGCGCGACAACAACCCTAATGGGAACCCCGCCGGCACTACGACCTACATCGTCAAACAAACCACAGGCACACACACACAGGTAATACGCGTACAAAACATCTTCGGCTGCTGGAGCCCCTACTCCGCCCCGGCCACCGGAGTCATCACAAAAGCCTCCATCCCGTCGCCGGTAAAAATAACCAGCCTCCATGCAAACTTTACCGCCGCCACGCCCACAGTTACCTTTGAAGTCGCATGGCCGGACAGCAACCGCAACTGCCGCCACCGTGCCGACGTATGGCTATTTGTTGACCGCCTCCCCGAAGGCGCCGACGCTACAACAGGATGGACAAGAGCCACTCTCAACGGCACGCCCACCGTCGTATCTACCGCCGCAAACAGCTTTACCCTCGTCAGCGGCAACCGGCAAGGATTCTGGCTCCACGGCTCAGACCGTGCCTACAGCGCCTCTGTCACCGTCCCGCTCACCGCCATGACCCGCCCATTTTCGTGGTGCGCCTATGCGATGGACTTCCCGCCCAATACCACCGAAAGCGACGGCTACTATAATTTACACGGCGCAACGCCATTCGTCATCAACAGCGACACCCTCGCCGCCGGAATAAAAAGCTATGACCGCGGATGTATCACCACGCTCACCGACGCCACCGCCTCCCCAGGAATCGCGCCGATAGCTCCGAAGATTGTAACGTTAGTCGCCGACCCGTCCACCATCCAATCGGGCGGCAGCGCCACCATACGTGTTACCGCCATCCGCGCCGCCGCGTACAGCTATGACGACGGCGCCACATGGACAACCAGCGCCACCCGGCAAGTATCACCTGCCGCCACCACCACCTATAAAATACGGATAAAATCACTCGCCGGCTGCACCGCCACCGCCAATGTAACAGTCCACGTAAATTGAGAACGAACTATTGACAATTAAAGCAGGGAGCAAGGTACAAGGAGCAGGGTACAGAGTAGCTATACAAGCTGCCCTGTACCCTGTGCCTTTTACCCCCTGCCCTCTGCACCCAAACGGTATGAGATATCCCAACCGGACGATTTAGGGTAGTTATATAGAATGCATCCGAAGATTTCAATTAGATTAAAATTAAATTACTGCTTTCTAATACAATAAATGGATGTTAATTATTAATTTTTATTGGGCTTTATATAAACTGAAATTATTGAAAAAGATGAGGCTTTTGCTTCGTCTTTTTCAATGGGCAGACTCTACGTTGCATGTGAGATGAGAATATCCCCTGACGGGGGATAGAGTGGTGTGGATGGCCGGTTTTTTATTTCCCATGACGGGGAATCACATCAATCACAAGGATCGTTCAGACGCCCTTCCGCAGGTCATTTCCAGTTATTCTACCAGCGCATCGAAGTCGGTATCCAGCGGGCGGTCGTTGATAAAGTCGTATAGGGCGAGTTGACGGAGGAGATAATAGTAGTTCCAGTAGTTCCGCAGGGCGGCGACGTAGTTTTGTTGTGAGCGGTCACGGTCTAACTGCGCGTTGTTCATATCGGTGATGGTGATTTTGTCTATCAGGAAGCGAGCTTTCGAGACGTCGTAGCGTTTTTGGGCAATGGTGTCGGATTTGGCGGCGATGCGGAATTGTATTTCCTGCATGTTAAACTGCCTTACTTTGAGCAGTACGTCCTGCTCGAAGTCGGCGAGCGCCTGGTCGATTTGCGTTTGTACGACTTGCTGGTTCGATTTGGCCATGCGTACGCGTCCTTTGCCGCGTCCCCAGTCGAGGATAGGCACTGAGAGGGAGATGCGTGCCGTTTGCATGTCGCGCGGGTCGTTGTAGGCGTCTGTAAAGTCGGCGGCCTGCTGGTTGAGTCCAAACGACAGGTTGATGTCGGCCTGTACGCCGGTAGAGGCTTTTTCTTCTGCTACTCGTTTTTCGGCTTCCAGCAGTTGCCGCTGATAGCCCAGCAAGTCGGGGTTGTTTTTCCGCGCCCATATCATTACTTGTTCCAGGTCGAGTAACATGCTTGGTACGTTGTCGGGAATAACTATCGAGACGGTTACCAGTTCGTTGAATCCAAGAAAAGAGCGGAGACGGTTTTGACTTATTTCTACATCAAGTTGCGCCTGATTGAGCGATGAGCCGGCATTCAGGTAGTTCAATTCTGATTGCAGCAGGTCGTTTTCGCCGATTGTTCCGAGATTGTAACGTCCTGTTGCGATTTTGTGCAGTGTATCGTTGTTGGCATAATTAAATTCGGCGATGGTGAAGTTTTGCTGCGCTGCCGCCAGGTTGAAGAAATACTGGATAGCTCGTAGCGAGATGGTTTCCATTTGTTGGAGGTAGCTTCGTTTGGCTTCTTCGTAGCGCAGTGGTTCAATTTTGCGGTCCCATTTCCACTGGTTGACTCCGAAGATTGATTGCACGAGGTTGATGCTAACGGGTGTAGTAATGTATTCGACGCTTTCGTGCTGTGCAAAGCTGTTCCGGAAGCGATCTTGCCGTTGCAGGGTCGAGATGACGGATATTACGCCGCCTGTAGGCAAATTTTGTTGTAGCGAGAGTGTTCCGTTTAGCCGGCTTGAGAAGTCGGACGAATAGTTTTTGATGGCGTTGCCTGCGCTGTCGGTGCGTGTAACTTCAATCAGCTGGCGCGAGAAATCGGGTGCGCTGGCCGAAAAGTTTAGTGACGGTAGCTGGCTTGCACGGTAGGAGCGGTATTGCCAGTAGCTCGCCATGAATGTGTTGCGCATCTGCATCGCATCGGGCGACTGTTCCATAGCCAGCGTCAACACTTCTTCCAATGTGTAGATATAGTTGTACTTTTGCGTCGATTGCGTGGTTTGCGCTGGCTGTGCCATGCCCCATAAGGGGCATAGCAGCAATCCCGGCAGCCACATGGTTATTTTCATTCTTTTCAACTTCTTCATCTTTTTCAGCTTCTTCATTTATTTGTTTATTCATAGCGTAGCGATTCTATCGGATCGCGGTCGGAGGCGCGTTTGGCGGGCGAATAGCCGAAGATAATGCCTACTGCCGCCGATACGCCAAAGGCGATGACTACCGACATGAATGAAATAATGACTTTAATGTCGAACGCATTTTCGATAATCAGCGACAGTCCGATGCCTAAAAGTACGCCGATAGCGCCTCCGGTAACGCTTATCAGGATGGCTTCGGAAAGGAATTGCGCGATGATGTCCGACTTTTTTGCACCGATGGCCAGTCGTGTTCCTATTTCTTTAATGCGTTCCATGACCGATGCAAACATGATGTTCATAATGCCTATGCCGCCGACCAGTAGCGAAATGCCGGCAATGGCGCCTAATACGATATTGAATATATCTTTGGTGCGTTGTTGTTGTTTGAGCAGGAGTTCCGGCACGGTGATTTCATAATCTTTTACTTCTTGATGTCGGCGGAAAAACAGGCGTCCCAATACTTCGACGGCCGAATTGAGATGCTCCGTTTCCTTCATCTGTACAATAATCCGGTCAAGTTGGTGGTAGTTGGCGTTGTCGCTGCTGTTCGTTTCGTTGCTGAAGCTAATCCGCCCACCGAAGAAGCTGATACTGGATACCTGTCCTTGCATGGTATTGACCAGCGCGCGGTTTTGGTAGCGCATAAGCATGGTTTTAATCGGGATAAATACGTTGTCGTTGTTCATATTGACGCCGGCGTTTTCGAAGGTAGAGGTTGTTGTAACCTGACTCTTTTCGAGTACGCCTACGACGCATAGCCAGATGCCTCCGAATTTGATGTATTTTCCGATTGGGTTTTCGTTGTTGAACAGTTTCGTTTTTACGTTATACCCGATGACACACACCGGCAGTCCGTGCTCGTTCTGGTACTGCGAAAAGTATTCGCCGCCGGATAGTGTTAAGTTATACAGATGAAAAAAATCGGTGGCGACTGCCAGTATTTTTGCTGGATAGCGTACGCCACCATGTGCGACAAATGTGTTGACCGATACTTCGGGGCTTATTCGCTCTACGTTGGGCAGGACGTTACGGATGGCTTCCGCATCGGCCAGCGTGAGGCCGGGCGAATATTTGCGTGTTTCCTTTTCGTCGCTGTCCTGTGCATCGGCTTTGCCGGCTACGTCTTCTACCGGTGTAATCACAATGTTGTTAACGCCTACCATTTTGATTTGTTCCAGAATTTCCTGTTGCGCCCCGTTGCCGATGGCCAACATGCTGATCACAGCCGCTACGCCGAAGATAATCCCCAATGCCGTAAGCATCGATTTGAGTTTATTGCCCATGATGCTTTCAATGGCAATATGCACATCGTGCAAATATCTACTGATAAAAAACATGGTTGTGTCCGGTTAATTCCTCTCCCCGCGTTGCCTGCGGCCTTGTTCCTGCGGTGGCTGTTGCATTTGCTGAAGCTGTTCCTGTTGTTGTTTTTCTTTTTCTTCGAGCGCCTTTTTCTGCTGCTCTTCGGCCTCTTTCTTTTCCTGCATGCGCTGCTTCAGGATGGCGATATATTCTGTGCCGGCCAGTTTGAATTTTTCGGCGTCTTTGGGCAACGATAGATAAATTTCGTCGCCTTCGGTCAATCCCTGTTCGATGATGCGGAAGTTGTCGTTCATTTCGCCCGGTACGACGACTTGCTTCACTCCGTTGGTACGATAGACATACATCAGCGTATCGTTGCCAAACAGGGCTTCGAGCGGTACGAACAGGACATCGTCGTAGGATGCGGTGATGATTCGGTTCGATGTCGTCATGGACGGGCGCAGAATCGGGTCGCTTTCGTGCACGCGCACCATTACTTCAAACACTTTGGCGTCGGCGTTCTTCAGTTGTTCCCCGACATTGGAGACTTCGGTAATTACGCCTGTATACTGTTTTTCGGGGAACGCATCCACACCTATGCGTACCGCCTGACCGATTTTTATTTTACTGATGTCAATTTCGTTGACGTATGTTTTCGATTCCATCACCGATAAATCGGGCAAGGTGGCAATGGTCAAATCCCAGGGATTGATGCTGGAGCCGACTTTTCTTTTTTCACCGCCCCATTCGCGTAGGTAAATAAGCATACCGTCTTTGGGCGCAAGGATAATAAACTGGTCTAAGACGTTCAGCAGTTCCCGTAATTCCCGTTCCTTTTGATACAGGTTGATAGTAACGTCTTTTATTTGTCCTTCGGCCTGTGCTTCTTTGAGGGCGTAATTTTGCAATTCCTGCTCGTATGCTCGTTCTGCCCGCTCCAAGTTATTCTGAGCCTGCCGTTGTGTCGCCGGCGGCTCGTAAATCGACTGCTCCACAGCGATTTTCTTTTCTTCCATATCGAATTTCAGATTGGCGAGGTTATTGCGGATGGTCCGTAAATTAAGAGACGTATCGAGTAGCGTACGTTCTAATTGCGCCCGTACTTTTTCCACTTCGTCTTCCAAGTCTTTTTGGCGGGTAGAGGCTGCCGTACGGTCAAGCGTGGCGACATAATCCCCCTTTTTAACGATTGTTCCTTCCGGTTTCAGGTCTTGAATTTTGATTTCCTGCAAACGAAGGCTACGCGACCGCAAGCCGTCAGGGCCGTCAATCCGTTCCATGCTGTGCGCCTTGAGTTCGCCGGTTGTAGCGACAATAATCTCAAATGGCCCGCGCTGCACCGTTACTTGCTGCTCTACACTATTGCTGTCCGACGAAAAACCAACCAGCCAAACCAATAATGCCACGACTGTTACGCCGCCAATAATGTACCATCTTTTCTTTTTCATGTGCTATATAAATAAGATTTAAAGGTTACAAAGATATAAAAAATTTTGTACTTGTTATTTTTTATGTACCTTTGCACGCCGTTAAAGAAAACGGTACGACATGGTGATCGTAGCTCAGTTGGTTAGAGCGCCAGATTGTGGCTCTGGAGGTCGTGGGTTCGAATCCCATCTTTCACCCTATCCGGAAACAGTATTGTTTGATAGATTTTTATAAATATTTCTAAGTGTTTTTTGCCAAGCCCTTCGTTCGAGAAGGGATTTTCTTGTTGGCGCTAATCCGATAACCAGGGTCGACGCATTTAAATTTTACGTAGTTTGATAAGGGAATCTTTGCTCCAAAGGATTAACGCCCCTGCAACCGTAAACTAAAGCATACGGTTAATAGAGCGTCGTCCCTCAAAAAAGTTCCTCTTTAGCGCTGTCCGTGTCCGCCGCATGGGGACAAAGCGAAGCAGGCGATGCACCTACAAAGATTGGCTTTTCGGAGTTGCGCCTTACGGCGTGTGCAGGTTCGGAGATTACGCTGGTCGCCGCCGACGTTAGCAACTGCACACACCGTCCCGCGGACTTGCAGCATGTTTTTTGCAGTTGCAAAAAACATAAACCGGACAAAATGGCGGGATTTGACCATTGTAAAATCATAAACAAGACAGGATGACAGGATTTAATTTCGGCTATCTGCAAAAAATATATTGATATCGGCAAAGACGCTATATTTTTTTGTAAGCGCCCAAACAGGCGCAAACAGGAAGCCTGCGGACGTAGGTACCGCAGGTAGCGGAAACTTATGTCTCCATTTTCGGTTTCTTCGGTTTCCTGTTGCGATATGCTTCGATTATCGCCGGCAACAGGGAAAGGAAAACAATCAGCAGAATAAAGAAACTTAAATGTTCTTTTACAAACGGGATTTTTTCTTTGAAGTAAATGGAAATAAAATAGCCGATGTAGAGGAATAGCGATGTCCATGCAGCGCCGCCTATCACGTTGAAGGCGGCAAACCGGCGATAACTCATTTTGCCCATGCCTGCGACAAACGGCGCAAACGTGCGGACAATCGGTACAAAGCGCGCTAATATAATCGTCTTGCCGCCGTATTTCTCATAAAAGGCATGCGTCTGTTCGAGGTAGCGTTGCTTAAAGATTTTTGAGCGGGGATTACTGAAGAGTTTCTTTCCGAAGAACTGCCCGATAGTATAATTAGCCGCGTCGCCGAGCACAGCGGCGCTTATTAAAAGTACGACGAGCAGGTGAATATTCAGGTCATTCTCGGTAGTAGCCACCAGCATGCCGGCGACAAACAGCAACGAATCGCCCGGCAGGAAGGGCGTAACAACCATACCCGTTTCGCAAAAAATAATGAGAAACAGAATGGCATATACCCAAGCGCCATACATCGTCATCAAGTCACCCAAATGCACGTCGAGATGAAGGAACAGGTCGATTACATATTTAATATATTCCATCGTTATAAACTATTAACAACCCATTAGACAAACAGCACAATAAGCAACTGTGCACACATAATCCGCAAAAACATGGTGAGCGGGTACACCGACGCATAACTGACCGAAGGCGTGTCGTTGCCGGCCGTAGCAGTAGAGTAGGCCAGGGCGGGCGGATCGGTCGTACTGCCAGCCAGCAGCCCCATCAGCGAAAAGTAGTTCAGCTTGCACAGTCCCTTTCCGATGAGGCCGAACGTAATCAGCGGAGCCACCGTAATAATCACGCCAAGCGCTACCCACAACATGCCGCCGCCATAGACGAGCGTTGATACAAACTGTTCGCCGGCCTCTAAGCCTACGCAGGCAAGGAATAGGCAGATGCCTATTTCACGTAGCATCAGGTTGGCGCTCATGGTAGCGTAAGTAACCAATTTGAATTTCGGTCCGAACACACTGACCAAAATAGCCACCACCAATGGCCCGCCGGCTAATCCTAACTTGACAGGCTGCGGGATGCCGGGGAATGCAAACGGGATGCTGCCCACAAGGACGCCCAGAAAAATACCGATAAATATGGGAATCAGATTAGGTTCGTTCAGGCGTTTCAGTTGGTTTCCCAATTCTTTTTCGACGCTGGCAATGGCTTCGCGATGCCCGACGACCATTACGCGATCGCCCACCTGCAACGATAATCCCGGACGCGCAATCAGGTCGATACCCGAACGATTGATGCGGGTAATATTTACCCCAAAGCGGCTACGCAAATGCAGTTGCGCTAACGATTTTCCGTTGACTTCCGGTCGTGTAACTAATATCCGCCGCGACAGCAGGTCGGATTCCAGTGTATTCCATTGTTCGCCACTCATATTAATCGCCGGCCCGATGAAAGCGGTAATCGCCTCATAATCGCTCGGCGTAGTAATGACCAGCACTTTATCGTGTTCGCAAAGTACACTATGTGGTGAAGCTATTTCGATAGCCCCATCCGTCCGGCACACGCGCGAAATGACCAGCTTTCGGTTGATTAAGCCAATAATCGTTTTAATGTCTTTATTGTACAACGCCGGATTTTGCACTTCCAGCGACAATAATTTCACGGCATTCTTCTTCGCCGCGTCTTCTGCTTCAATCCGCTCATTTTCTTTTGCTATATTGACACGGAAGATATATCTCATCACGGTAATGGAAAAAATAATGCCTATCACACCCAACGGATATGCCACCGCGTAGCCAAGGGCAATAGTGGGGTCGCTACCGACGCCAGTATACGCATCCTGCGCAGCGCCCAATCCGGGCGTATTTGTAACGGCGCCGGACAGAATCCCCACCATCGTCGGCATGGGTATTCCCGTGATAAAATGAATGAGAATGGTAATCAGCACGCCAAAAATTACAATTCCTGTAGCCAGCAGGTTTAGCGTAATGCCGCCCTTTTTGAATGAAGAGAAAAAACCCGGCCCGACTTGCAGCCCCACGGCATACACAAACAATATCAATCCGAATTCCTTAACAAAATGCAATACCTCATGACTGGCCCGAAAACCGAAATGGCTCATCACGACGCCAATAAAAAGCACAAAGGTAATCCCTAAAGAAACGCCGCCTATTTTGATTTTTCCCAAACGAATACCAGCGGCTATGACAAACGCCAACAACAGCACGGTATGTGCAATACCGTTGCTCCACAGCAGGCTATTTATCCAATCCATTTTGAACGGGCTTTCTCCGGCAAACGGGCTATTTTACATTGATGTCTTCCATTACCTTGAGCGCTGTAGCATCATTGGGATCGAGTTCGAGCACTTTAGAAAAGTACTCCTTAACTTTCAGGTATTCTTCCCGTGCCGGTTTAGCGTTGCCTTTATTTTGCGTGGTAATAGCATCGGCTTTCAGGTAATGGAAGTAACCAAAATACTTGTACGACTCTATTAACTGCATTTTATAACGGTCAGGCTGGTCAATGACCAGTTCTATCACCTTTTCATAGTACGGTTGCGCCAAACCTTCCGTTGTTTCGGGATCTAACGCGGAGTTGGTACGCGCACGCCAAAAGAACCCGAGGTAACTCGTAGGGGCGATTTCCGTCAGCATGGCAAACAGCGAATCGGCGTAGGCGTACAATGCCGTTGTATTCATCGAATCGGCCGCCGCCATGGTAAAATAATTGCGTCCTATCTGGAAATAAACGGTCGGGTCGGGCTGGCCGGTGAAATCCAGATAAAGGTTGTAGTAGCGGATTGCGGAATCCGGCTGCTGGCTTCGCTGGTACAAATCGGCGATATTGTGTAACAAGGCTTTTTTCGATTCGTCCTTTTGGATTACCTTTTTATAATTCTCTGCGGCGGCCACGTGATGTCTATTGGCTTCCAGCTGTTCGGCATAGCAGAGGTAATCCTGCATAATCAGCCGTTCTTCAGGTGTGGTTTCCACAAAGTTCTTGATGGCGCGAATGCTTTCTTCACCCGGTTCGGTTTTCGACAATCCATAAGCAAGCAAACGTTTAGCCACTAAATTATCGGGTTGTTGCTGTACCACAGATCGAACTATCGGCAACATTTTTCCATATTGTTTATCAAAGTATAAAATACCAACATACGTCAATAACTGTTCCGAATCGTAGTATCCCGCTTCAATAAATTTACCGTAATTTTCGGCGGCCAATGCGCTTTGCCCCGGAATATCCTTGTATAGTTCGCCCAACAATAGATAGCGTCCGTTAAATTCGGGAGCTATTTCACCTACTTTCCTTAGTTTATCAAATGCCGCATCGCGATTGATAGACCGGTATAGACGGGCGTTTTTCATGTACGCGCCTATCAATTCGGGCGAAAAATAAATCGCCATATCGTATTTTGAAGCCGCGTCTCCGTATTTTTCCTGCGCCCACAATATATCGCCTTCGATAATGTAGGGTAAACCGTTTTTATTGTTCACTTTTTTAGCGTCCTTAATAAAATCGTTGGCTTTGGAAATATTACCTGCATACACGTACGCCTGTGCCACAGCCAGCGGCAACCGGATATTCTTCTTGTCGATTTTGATAATATCTTTAAACGCCGCTTCCGCCTTTTTCAATGCGTCCTTGCCTGTTAGATTCTTTAAGGCTAATTTTTGTAATCCGATTCGATTAAACGGATACGAAGGTAACAACTCCTCGCCCTGCCGATAATAGTAAGCGGCCGAATCGGGTTGATTTAATTGGAGATAATTCTCACCCAGATAAAAACAGGCTTCCGCCTTCGCTTCTGGCGTCGCAGAGGTGTTCAGTTGTTTTAGGAAATAAATTTTAGACACATTAAACATGCCGGATTCATACAGGTCAATTCCTGTATTATCGCCGGCGCGACTGGCAATGCTTGCCAGCGCCATGCCGGCACAACTGATTGTTTTTAGTATTCTCATATCTTTTCTTTTTACTATTTATAAATTATCTCTTGTATGGACGACATTGACCGGCATAGTGGCCGGCAGCAGTCCTGCTTTTAAAATAATCCGTTGCCCTCTCGCCGACGTAATAAAACTCGTTAGTCCCGATGGCAAGCCGCTACGAGGGTCATTTAAATTAATGTAAATATCCCGCCGAAACGGGTACTGGCCGGAGTACAGGTAATATTGATAGGGTTGGCAACTGTTTTTGTACGTCGGATTTTCGTCCCGGCTTACCCGTACCACTTGAATGCTCGACGAAAATTCCCGACTCACCGAATCCTGCTCTTCGCTAATCCAGTTCACGCCTATCACGCCGATGGCGTTTGGTGTTCGCGCCACATATTCTATCACTTTCGGGTTACTCCCCGCTGCATACGACTGTTTCGACAGCTTCTCTCCCCTGCAAATCGAATCCATCACATAGCGCACGGTGCTGGAGTTGGGGTTATCGTACACCACATATATCGGTTGCGCTTTCCGATGTGGAAATAATTCATTCCATGTGGTTACCTGACCGGAGAATATTTTCTGCAACGCCGACACGCTCATAATCGAATCGGCATTACTTTTATGGACGATTAGCGCCAAACCGTCCGTAGCAATTTTAACGGATTGTGGGATAAACTTGCGGCTACACAACGTCTTTAGCTCTCCTTCCGAAAAGGGGCGTGTCGCTACGACAAAACGGACGCTATCCGCCATCAACAGGTTCATTGCTTCCAGTTCATTCGTGTAGCAGGGAATAATCCCCGCTAACACATACAGCGCTTCAAACACATCCAACTCTTCCTGCATCACCGGCGCTAATGTCTCGTCGACCGCGATACGGATAACGCCGCTGAATAAGGTTTCATCCGGCGCACTCCTATTCCCTTTGCAAGCTACCAACAGTAAACACAGTAAAAACCATCCTACCGGCTTATACCATCTATTTACCATTTTTAATCATTATTTTATTTGAAATATAATCGGCAAGATGTAACGCACCGATACTTCCCGACCGCCCTGTTTTCCGGGAATCCATTTGGGCATTTTCCCGATCACGCGGGAGGCTTCTTTATCTAATGAAGATTCCACGCCACGAAGAACCTGAATATCGCGAATAGAGCCGTCTTTCCACACTGTAAACTGCATGGTAACACGTCCTGCAATACCCATTTCCTGTGCCGCCGCCGGATATCTCATTTCTTTGTTGATCCACTTATACAAAGCGTCCATACCGCCCGGAAATTCCGGGTTTTGTTCGACCGCCCCGACAAGGAAAACTTCCTCTTTGGCTTCGACAATAACTTTGTGTTCTTCCAAATCGGCAATATCCTTCCCTTCTACTTCGTCGGTACCTATTACGTCGGCAATAGAAATGGCTTCTTTGGCAATGACCAATTCTTCCATCGTTTTCACTTCTTCTTCTTCAGCCACTTTTTCGTCTTCCACAACTTGCATAGCGGTAAACTTAATGGTACTTTTCAACGGCGGTGGTGGCGGCGCCTCGAATTGTTTGTTAAGGTTTTCTTCGGGCACTTCCATCTGAATATCCGACAACGACGTAACCACTTCATTGGTATCGTCTATCTTTTGCGGAATAATCCATTCCATCAAGCGGGGGAGGAATATTAATACAATCGCCAAACAAACAATGATAGCATAGGCAATCAAATGGCGCTTGGTTGTGTTTTTACGAATGTCGTACGCGCCATATGCTTGGTTTCTCCCTGCGAATACAAGGGAAATCCATTCATTTCCGGTTATTTTAATCTCTTTTGCCATAGTCTTATTATTTTTCTTCCGTTACTACTTCATAGCCTGCCGCAGGGTCGCGGTTGTATAAGAGCCGCAAATCGCCGGGGGCAATATCCATAATGGCATACGTACCAATGCTACAGATATTCATTTCGTCCAACGCATCTACCAGATTCCTGTATGTAGCAAATTCCGAGGCTTTAATCATTACAATCGGCGATTCCTTGTTTTTCTTGATCTCAATAGACTGCCTTCTGTATGTCGAATCTGCAACTTCCAGATTATTTTTCTTCAATTTAAGATCTTTCATTTGCTGTACGACTTCACTGTTACGCCCAAGCAGCAAGGCACGTAAACTGTTTTCATCGCCCGAGAAGTTCGTCTCTACCAATTTATCGGGATTTTCATAGTCTTCCGTTTTGAGCATCCCCAAATAATAATAGACTTTGTCGTTTTTTCCTAACAATATAGTAATCGCCCGTGAATCTTTAATTTTTTCCTGTTCCTCTACATCCACATCTTTCCGCGGCATGGCGATTTCCATCGTTTGCGGTTTACTCATGGTCGTACAAAGCATGAAAAACGTAATGAGCAACATGTTCATGTCTACCATTGGCGTAAAATCCACTCGAACGTTGAATTTTTTCTGCTTACCTTTTTTTCCGCCGCTATCTTTTTCTTGTATTTCTGCCATAATTTTCGCTGGTTTTAAATTTCAGGCGCATTCTTTAAAGAAGTAATCAGGTTGTAGCGATACTCCTTTAATTCCTGAAGGGTTTCCATGATGTCTTTTACTAAAGGATAGGGAGTTCCGCCGTCGGCTTTGATAGCAATCACCAAATCGCGGTTGACGATTTTTGCATAACGCATCCATTCGCGGAACTGGTTATTGGTGCTGTCGCAGGGAATCCCTAAGTTTACAATTTCTTTATCCTGCTTGTCTGTAGGCAAAGCCAGAAAGTCTTTCATTACATTGATAGGAGCGCCGAAAGAAGAGAGCAGGCTGAATTTTTTCAATTCTTCGTCGCTAAATTTAATACTGTAGTGCTCGCCCACCTTTCTCAATACTTCTAATCGGTCGGGTTGTTTGTCTAACGACATATACACTTTCCCATTAGGTTCTACCAATACCGACACAATATTTGTTTCCGGTATCTTAATTTCCGACACTGATTGCGGAGGATTTACCTGCACCGGCTCTTTCTGCACGAACGTCGCGGTCAACATAAAGAATGTCAACAACAGCACCGTCACGTCGCTCATGGCAGTCATGTCAATAAAGGTAGATTTCTTTTTTATTTTTTTACTCATAGCTGTTTGTTGATATTGTGGGACATTGATTGTTTACTTTTTCCGGCCATTCATCGTTTCAGCGCCGGGCTGCTTATCACTCTCCATCATTTTTACCACCTGACCAAACAAGACCGAATGATAAACAGCCCAACACCTCCACGATTCAAACTAAATAACAAATTAAATAAACAATTAACCTATTCCACCATTACACAATAAACCTATTATTTGTCACCGGAGAACGTTTGTACTAAGTACGCGCCGATTTCATCAATACTATGCGTAATGCCGTCAATTTTTGTTGTAAAATAGTTGTATGAAATAACCGCGCAAGCCCCTGTTGCAATACCAAAAGCGGTGTTTACCAACGCTTCGGAAATACCGGTGGAGAGGGCGATGGAGTCCGTTCCACCTGCGCCTGCCAACGCGGCAAACGACCGGATCATCCCGATAACCGTCCCGAGCAACCCCATCAATGTGCCTAACGTGGTAATGGTCGCTACTACCGGAAGATTTTGTTCCAACGCCGGAAGTTCCAACATGGTGGCTTCTTCCAAGTCTTTGCGGAGAGCCAATTGGCGTTCTTCTTTTGTCAGTTGCGGATTGGCGCTTACTTCGGAGTAGGTTCTCAACGAACTTTTTACTACGTTAGCTACACTACCCTGTTGCGCATCGCACAATGCACTGGCGCTTTCCACATCATTTTGGTCGAGGGATGCTTTGACGGATACGACAAACTTTTGCAAGTTCTTTTTCCCTTTGGCTTTGCTGATGGCGAAGAAACGCTCTACACTCAAGGCCAATACGGTCAGCAACAATGTTTGAATAACCGGTACGATAATCCCTCCCTTGTAAATGGTGCCCAACAAGTCTCCCTGTACAGGATGGTTATTCGGGTCGCCATTTATAAAGTGCGACGGGTCGCCATACACGTACTGATAAATTACGTAGGCTAAAATTGCGCACATAATAATAATCGGGAATGCAGAGATTCCAAAGTTTTTTTTACCGCTACCACTTTTTTTGGTTTTAGTTTTTTTCATAATGTTTACTTTTTTGTTTTTATTTTTTTTATTGTTTTTTATTTATTTAATTAAAATTTTATTGTAACTATTTTACAAATTGAGGCGTCAAAGATATGGTTTTTTTTTGAATTAAAAAAAGTTTTGTCATTGTCGCGTATTTAAATGCTATTTAAGCATCGTCATATCGTTTCTTATTCGCTATACATGATTAAAAACGAATCAACTACAAAGCGGAGACACCAATATGTAAAATATGGCGGCCAACAGTGCGCTGACCGGAATAGTCAGCACCCATGCCCAAAGTAGGTTGACGGTAACCCCCCACCGGACAGCCGATAGTCGCTTAACCGCGCCCACACCGACAATGGCGCCCGTAATTGTATGGGTCGTACTTACCGGAATTTTCAATATTTCGGTCAAAAACAAGGTCAGCGCGCCGGCTGTTTCGGCTACTACGCCTTCGAGCGGCGTTACTTTGGTGATGCGTGAACCCATTGTTTTGATAATGCGCCAGCCACCCGACATCGTTCCCAAGGCAATAACAGAAAAGCATGCAAATGGTACCCAGGTAGGGATAGCGGTAATATCGGAAATGCCGAGGGGCAAGCCTTCCTGATAGGCGGCAAATAAAGCGGCGGCAACAATCCCCATGACTTTTTGCGAGTCGTTCAACCCGTGTCCAATACTGAATAAACCTGACGAGACCAATTGCAGCCGCTTGAACCATTTATTGGCTTTATGCGGATTCGATCGTCGGCAGATCCAAAACACGGCGGTCGTAATGAGAACAGAGGTAATCATCCCGATGAGCGGCGCCAGAATAATAAACGAGGCGATACGCATCACCACGCCTGTGTGGATAGCGCCGAAACTTAAACTGCTCACAATGGCCGCGCCGGCAAAGCCGCCAATCAGCGTGTGCGACGAGGACGAGGGGATGCCGAACCACCATGTCAGCAAATTCCAACTGATCGCCGCCAGCAAACCGGAAAGAATCACCGGCAATGTAATAAATTGCTCCATGACGGTTTTAGCAACGGTGTTGGCAATGCCAAATTCTCCAATCATATATTTGGCAATAAAAAAAGCGACAAAATTAAATGCCGCCGCCCAAATAACAGCCCAAAACGGTGTTAAGACTTTGGTCGATACAATCGTTGCAATAGAATTAGCCGCGTCATGAAAACCGTTAATATAATCGAAAAGAAGCGCAAGAATAATAATTATTATCAGTAAAGTCATAACAGGGAAAGTAAATTAATCGGTCCTTATGCGTATTTTACCACGATGGTTTTGATAATCTTACCCACGCTGTCGGCTTTGTCGGTAGCGCGCTCGATTTCCTGCATGATTTCTTTCAGTTTCACCAATACGATAGCATTTCTTTCCGTTTCAAAAATATTCAGGATAAAATGTTCATACACATCGTCGGCTTCATTTTCCACTTTGTGCAATTTGGCGCAAATTTCCTTGACCGATTTCGGACTTTTTTTCATGGTATCTAACTCGCTGACCGCTGTCCGTATCAGTTCGCAGCCTTTTTGCAGTAACAAGGCCAACTGCACGGATTGTTCGGGCATGCAGTCGGGCTGGTACAAGACAACCCGTTTAGCGGCGCTGTTCATGCTGTCGAGCACATCATCCATTTTTTCGCCCAGTGCGTTAATATCTTCGCGGTCGAACGGCGTAATGAACGTATTGTTCAACTCATCGAAAAGCAGACCAAGATATTTGTCGCCCTGTGTTTCCAATTGTTTAATTTGCGTATACAAATTCCTGCGGGCTTCTTTATCGGTAGCCCGAGTTAATTCCACGAATATCCCCGAACAACTTAACAAGTTGTCGGACATATCGCTTAATATAGGGTAAAACTTATTCCCCTGCGGTATCAATTTTCTAAAAACCGAGTTGCGTTTCATAAAACATTTTTTGGTTTAGGGTTGCAAAAGTAAAAAGAAGCCGAGAATAAACCGCTATGTATTTTTAAATTTAATGGTAAAATAACATATTGCTGAAAATCGACGGATCATAAAAATCACAACTTATCTTTCATACTTCAAAAAACGCCACCCGGCGGGTATTGCTACCGGCCGAGTATGTACCATGATTGATATATTTCTTTCATACCGTTGATTTTATTGTGATTAGCACTCTTCATTTAGTTTCTCTTTCGTATTTTCCCGAAAAATCCTCTCCTGAGATGAGTTCTATCTCTCCCGAGGCCGTTTTCATCTCTCCTGAAATTATTTCTCTTTTTCCCATGCGTTTTTTTGCCTCGCATGAGATTTCCGGCGGCTGTGCAGATTGTCTGGTGCATGCTTGTATGTCAAATGTTATTATCTTCTATGGCTCTTTGCTCTTTTGTCCACCTCTGCTGGCATCCATCCCGCCCTTCAGCTAATCCCTCACACACCGGACTACTTGTCCGG
>JAITKF010000041.1 GCA_031278545.1 Prevotellaceae bacterium | reverse complement strand
AGCAGCATGGCGCAAAGATTCCCTTCTATCTACGTAAAATGTAAATGCGTTGACCCTACCGGCGGTGGCATTTTTTTATTATCTAAAATAAAAGTCTATATTTGTAGCGTTTTGTTTTGAATATTGCGAATGAAGCACCCTGTGTTTTATAATTATGGATAAAAAGCAGCTCGATAACAGTCAAATTATTATCCGCCTCCGTGCAGGCGATGAACATTTTTTTGAAGTAGTGTATAAGACTTATTTCGCGGGGTTGTGTTCATTTGCGAGTCAATATGTGTCGCTGGAGGAGGCAAAGGAGATTGTGCAGGAGACGATGTTGTGGCTGTGGGAAAATAGGACGGTATTGATTCCGGAGTTGTCGTTGAAATCATTGCTTTTTACGATAGTGAAACATAAATCGCTGAATCGCGCAACGCAAGGCGTTATCCAGCATCGGGTGCATCATAAAATAGAAGAGAAATACCGCGCCCAGTTTAACGATCCTGATTTTTATTTGAGTGGGGAATTAATGACGCTGTTTAACGAGGCGTTGCAGAAATTGCCCGCAGAGTACCGGCGGGCTTTTGAGATGAGTCGTTTCGAGTGTATGACGCATAAAGAAATTGCAGACCGTTTGCAGGTTTCCTCCCAGACGGTGAATTATCGAATCGGACAGGCGTTGAAAATTCTACGGGACGAGTTGAAGGATTATCTGCCGCTGTCGCTGTTCCTGATGTCCTTGCTTAAAGAGTCGTTCGATGAGGAAATAGAAGCCTATCGCCCTTTCTTTAGCTATATCGAGGATTTATTGTCGTAATCTATGGAAGTATTTAAATTCGGAGGGGTGTCGGTGAAAGACGCCGAGGCCATCGAAAATGCAGGGCGTATCGTCGCGCGTTATGCGCCCGCGCAGACAGTTCTTATTGTGTCGGCTATGGGTAAAACGACGAACGCTCTGGAGGAGGTTCTTCGGAGATGGTATGCTGGCAATAACCCGTCGGAAGAGCTGTCGAGAGTCCGGCAATATCATGGCGATATTATGCGGATACTGTTCCCCGAGTGGCATCCTGTATATGCGACGGTGGAACATTATTTTTATTCGGCCGCACAGATGCTGTCAACGCCGCCGCCGGGGCCGTTCGATTTTGATTACGACCGGCTAGTCAGCATCGGCGAGTTGCTGTCAACGACTATCATCGGCGCATATTTGAATGCTCAAGGAATCGAAACGCATTGGCGCGATGCACGCCTTCTTGTGATTACCGACGACCATTGGCGAGAAGGGAATGTCGATTTTGTGGCGAGCGAACAAGCAATCCGCGAGAGCGCCGGGAGGGTTTTTAATACGAAAAGCGGTCGTAAGGTGTTGCTGACTCAGGGTTTTTTAGGAGGTGCCCCCGATGGACGTACAACAACTCTCGGACGCGAGGGCTCCGACTATAGTGCCGCTATTTTCAGTTATGTGCTTGGCGCAAGCAAGATGACTGTGTGGAAGGATGTGCCCGGCGTGCTGAATGCCGACCCTAAAATCTTTGCCGACCCCGTGCTTCTTCCCCATATCAGCTACGGCGAAGCGATTGAGTTGACCTATTACGGCGCTACGGTGATTCATCCGAAAACTATAAAGCCGTTACAAAATAAAAACATTCCGTTGCATGTACGGTCGTTCGTGGAGCCTACCAGCGCCGGCACGCTTATCACGCGGACGTCGGGATGCGATAGCTCCGTGCCGTCGTTTATCGTTAAAGACGACCAGCTGCTCATTAGTATCTCTCCGAAAAATTTTTCGTTTATCGCAGAACAAAATTTAAGCGACATCTTTGCCGCTTTTGCGCAGGTCGGCGTTCGTATTAATATGATGCAAAATTCGGCTATCAGTTTTACCGCCTGTGTATCCTGCGACGACCGGCAAATCAAAGCGCTTTTCGACTTGTTGTCCCATTCATTTACGATTAAATATAATGCGGGTCTACAATTACTCACTATCCGCCACTGGAACTACGATACTATAGAAAAAATGATAAGCGGTAAAACCGTCCTGCTAGAACAACGTAGCCGTACAACGGTGCAGATAGTGATTACCCCCGTGTAGTTCGCTGTGGCTTTCTGTGCCGCCCCTGTGTGTTATTTCCCCAACCTTTTTTCCGGTCATACAGCGGGAGCGCACGGGCTGTCGGCGCACTGATGTTCCTTTCTTAGCAGGTCGTTCAGTGTTTTTACGGGGTTAAAAGTGATGAGCGGCGTTTCGACGAATGCGGTGTTCCAGTCGCTCATAGCGCCGTTCCAGAGACCGGGCAGTTCCTGTGCTTTAAGGATGCGACCGTCCTTGCTTTTGAGTGTAATCAAGCCGGTGGCGGGGTCTCGGAAGTCGGGCAGATGAAAACGACCTCCCTTATAGTCGCTGAATGAACAAACCAAATCGACCGGATTGAAATGGGTGGAGGCATGAAAGAGGCGGTTGACTTCGGGGTTCTCCAAATCTAACTGTACGCTTTCGGCAATCTGTAAGGAGGAGGAGCCGTCGGCATGACGGACAATGAATGGCCCGCCGCCCGGTTCGCCGACATTTTTTACCATGCCGCATACGCGCAAGGGACGGTTGAGTTTGTTCCGTAAACGCGCCGCATACTCCTCGGGCGGCGCGTCGGGCAGGGTGATGCAAAACGCGCTTGAGAGGAAGCGCTCGATTTCTTTTAATTCGTCCATGCCGGCGCCGCGTTCTATTTGCACGATGCCGGCATGAATGCGCTCTCGCAGGTACAGCAGGTAACCGGCCAGTACTTTCTTCCAATGAATAGTCTCACCGTTGAGGGGTTCGATTACCACATTGTCGATATTTTTAATAAATACGATGGATTCTGTGATTTCGTTCAGATTTTCGAGCAGCGCGCCATGTCCTCCGGGACGGAATAGTAAGGCGCCGTCGGGGTTTCGGAAGGGGGCGTTGTGCTCGTCGGCGGCAATGGTGTCGGTTGATTTCTTCTGTTCCGAGAAACGGATTTCAAATCGTACGCCGTACTTTTTTTCATAGTCCGGTACGACGGCTTCCGTCAGCGCAACGAATTTGGCGCGGTGTTCCGGCGATACAGTAAAGTGCAGGCGCGCCACGCCAGCCGCGTCGCGTGCATATAGCGCGGCCTCTACCAGATGTTCTTCAAAGGGCGTGCGCACGCCGTCGCGGTATCGGTGAAACAGGAGCAATCCTTTGGGCAGGTTGCAGTAGTTCAATCCTTCTTCGTCGAGCAGGGCGCGAACGACCGACAGGCGGTCGCTCTCCAAAACGCCGGGAAGGGTTTTCAGACGGTCGTAGAATGCAAATTTGTGGAGAGATGCGAAAAACATTTCACATTCGGGAGATAGTGCGTCGTCGTGCGGCGAGCGCTTCCATTGCGTCTTTGCCTCAAACAGGGCTTTACACATCCGGGTAGCCGCCCCCGACGCGGGCACGAACTTTAAGCGGCTTCCATCCCAGCGGTCGAACCGCTGCACAAAGGCAGTTTGCATGTGGTGGTCGAAGCGAGTGACGCCCTTCCCGGGCGTCGCCGGTGCGATGATCGACAGAAAGGGGAATCCGGAGCAGAAGTTTTGTAATTGTTGTTCGGCCTGCGCAAGGTCGACGCCCAAACGGGCTAACTGAGTACGGTCGTCGTTACTAAGCTGTTGGGAAGGTGAACTGTTGGGTTGTTGATTTGTGTTCATACGGTTTTATTTTATATTATTACACAGGATTCATTTTCGTTTTAGAGTATCTGAAATTCGTTGCGCAGGGTATAGCTGTTGCGCAACTGTTCGAAGCGTTGCGGGTGGGCGTGCAGTCGCGCACTGTCGTCCAAGACAGGATAAATGGGGAAAATATACGCGTACAAATCATCGGCGATGTCCGCCGCGCGAAGGGAGATTTCCTTCGCCGTCGTCGCCGCCGTAAACGATTGCAGGGCATTGATGCCGAAAAATCCAGCCAGCGCCCGTACCGTCATCGTCGTGGCATTGGATTTCCCTTGTATGGAATAGCCAGCGATGTGCGGCGTGGCAATGTCGACAACCTTAAGCAAGCTCCGGTTAATCGCCGGCTCGCGTTGCCATACGTCGAGGGCAAGGAAACGCAGGCAGGCGCAGTAACCGAGTAGTGCCTCTTCGTCTACTACTTCGCCGCGCGAGGTGTTGATAAATGCTGCGCCGGTTTTCATTTTTTTAAAGAAGGTCGCATTGGCCATCCCCCGCGTGGCAGGCGTAAGCGGCACGTGCATGGTAACGATGTCGGCGCGCGTAAGCAGTTCGTCGAGCGACACGAAAGCCGTCGCCGTTTCAAGCGCTTCCCGCGGCGGGTCGTTCAAGAGCGTCGTCATGCCCAGGGCCTGCGCCGCCGCCGCTACCCGTCGCCCTACATGACCGACGCCAACGACACCCAACACACAGTCGCGTACATTTATTCCGGTTTTATACGCCATCGCCGCCCATATGCACACTACATATTGCGCCACCGCCGCCGCATTGCAGCCTGCCGCCGAATATACCGCAATACCCTGCTGCCGGCAATATTCCAAATCAATATGATCGACGCCAATCGTAGCCGTCGCAATAAACCGTACGGAGGAACCGGAGAGCAATGCTGCGTCGCAACGGGTACGGGTACGTATCAGTAGCGCGTCGGCATTCCTGAGTGTCGCCGTACGGATGTCTCGCCCCGCCGCATACGTTACATCGGCGTACGGCTCCAACGCCCCCCGTAAAAACGGAATATCGGCATCGACTAGAATCTTTATCTTCTTCATTTTTTATTTTTTTCATCGCAACACCAATTCGTCAATCACGGGCGTTCCCTCCTGCAGGTTCAGTTTTTCGACCAAGTCGTCGCGCGCCATGAACAACTGCTGCCGAACAATCGACGAGTTCAGGTAGACGAACAATTTCCGGTTGCGGATATATTTAGTGCGGGTGGCACGCGCTACGGCCTCGCCCGTCAGTTCGTCCCAATACGTAAGGATCCGTGCCTGCTGCAGCTTCGGTTCCATGTTTTCGTCCCGGATCACCTGCTGCAAAATATCTTTTAAGCATTGCGCATTTTGTCGTTTCATACGGGGACAAATTTACATGAAAAATTTAAATTTGAAAAGAGACGCATGAACCATTTCCCTGCGCGGCTTGTCCATTGACTATTGTCCCCGCCTCCGCGAGCAAATCTAAAATCCAAAATCAACTATCAAAGAGTATCACTTTGATTAAAATTTATTACCTTTGTCGTAAATTTTATATAAAATCAAAAGGAAATTATAACGAATACTTAAAATTTGTAGTTGAAATGCTTCACAAGATTATTGACGTTACCGAAGTAACGATTCGCTTTAGCGGCGATAGCGGCGACGGGATGCAGCTGACAGGAACGCTGTTTACCGACGTAGCCGCCGTGTTGGGCAATGACTTTTCGACCTTCCCCGATTTTCCGGCCGAAATCCGCGCACCACAGGATACGGTATCTGGCGTTTCGGGATTTCAGGTACGCATCGGCAGCAACGATGTGCGTACGCCCGGCGATTTCTGCGATGTGCTGGTGGCCATGAACCCGGCGGCGTTGTTCGCAAATGCCAAATGGGCAAAACCCACGGCGACCGTCATTCTCAATGCCGACGCGTTTGAGGAAAAAAATATCAAACGCGCTGGTTTTACGACCGACGACCCGATAAAGGAATTGAACATAGATGACCGTACGATTATTTTTGCGCCGATTACCACGTTGACAAAGGAAAGTTTGAAGGATAGCGGGCTGGATATGAAAACCATCGTACGCAGTAAAAATATGTTTGCCCTTGGTATTTGTTTTTTCCTTTTCAACCGTCCGTTGCAGCCGACGTTCAATTATTTCGAGCGGAAATTCGCCAAAAAGCCAGAGCTCATTGCGGCCAACAACAAGGTGCTACAAGACGGGTTTAATTATGCCGAAAATATTCATGCCATCCAAAACACCTATAATGTAAAGCCTGCCAAACAGACTAAGGGCGTTTACCGGAACATCAACGGCAATCAGGCGACAGCGTGGGGATTCATCGCGGCATCTGAAAAGTCGGGGCGACCGCTGTTTTGCGGGTCGTATCCGATTACGCCGGCCACCGGCATATTGGAAGAGCTGGCGCTACGCAAAGACCTCGGAGTAAAAACCCTGCAATGCGAAGACGAAATCGCCGGCATTTGCACGGCCTTGGGGGCGGCGTATGCGGGGAGTCTGGCGGTTACTACGACCTCCGGCCCAGGCCTGTCGCTCAAAAGCGAGGCATTGGGGTTGGCAGTGATGACGGAGTTGCCGCTGGTGGTCGTCGACGTACAGCGTAGTGGTCCTTCGACAGGCATCCCGACAAAAACCGAACAGAGCGATTTGAGTCAGGCATTGTATGGTCGCAACGGCGAATGCCCGATACTGGTGATGGCGGCGCGTTCGCCGTCACACTGCTTCGACACGGCTTTTTGGGCGGCAAAATTAGCGATGGAACACATGATGCCCGTGATGCTGCTTTCCGAAGGTTTTCTGGGAAACGGTTCTGAACCATGGCGCATCCCGAAGATGAAGGACTATCCGGCCATCGTGCCGCCGGTTGTGCCGGCCAACGATACGGACTATTTCCCGTTTATCCGCGACGCCGAACGCCTGTCGCGGCGCTGGGCGCTCCCCGGCACGCCCGGACTGATGCACCGTGTCGGCGGGCTGGAGAAGAACAACAAAGGCAGCGTCTCCAGCGACCCGCTAGTGCACGAACAGATGATCCACGAGCGCGCCGCCAAAGTAGCTAAAGTAGCCGACTACATACCGCCTCTAAAGGTTGTCGGCGCACAGGACGGCGATGTGCTGGTCGTCGGATGGGGCGGTACATTCGGGCATCTCTACACAGCGGTACAGCACATGCAGGCAGGGAAAAAAAGCATCGGCCTGGCGCATTTCGACTACATCAACCCTCTGCCGAAAAACACCGCCGACGTATTCCGCCGATTCAAAAACATTATCGTTTGCGAACTCAACAACGGGCAGTTTGCCGCCCACCTGCGCGACAAACATCAAGTGTTCTTCTACCATCAGTTCAATAAAATACAGGGACAGCCATTCATGGTATCGGAAATTGTAACGGCGGTCAGAAAACTGTTGTGAGGGATTTTAAATCTTAAATTTTAAATAAAATGAAATATACTGCACAAGATTTTAAGAGCGACCAGGAGGTCAAATGGTGTCCCGGCTGCGGTGATTATTCGATATTAGCCGCCGTACAACGGGCATTCCCCGAAATATGCGAAACGCTCGGCTATAAGAAAGAGCAGTTCGTATTTGTGTCGGGTATCGGCTGTGCGTCGCGGTTCCCATACTACATGGATACATACGGGTTTCATGGCATTCACGGACGTGCGGCGGCGATTGCCACCGGAGTCAAAGTAGCTAACCCCTCGCTGACGGTATGGCAAATTTCGGGGGACGGCGATGCGCTGGCCATCGGAGGAAACCACTTTATCCACGCCATCCGTCGTAACATCGACATCAACATTCTACTGCACAACAACCAAATTTACGGACTGACCAAAGGCCAGTACTCGCCGACCTCGAAACTGGGGAAAGTAACCAAAACATCGCCTTACGGAACGGTAGAGCACCCCTTTAATCCTGGCGAGTTGGTACTTGGAGCACGCGGCACATTTTTCGCCCGCTCAATAGATGTAGATATGAAACTGACCGCCGAAATCATGCTCGCATCAGCCACACACGACGGAACAGCCGTAACCGAAATACTGCAAAACTGCGTCATCTTCAATGACGGCGCTCATACGGCCATCACACAGAAAGCCGTCCGCGACGACCGCACCATCATCCTGCGCCACGGCGAGCCGATGACCTTCGGCATCAACCGTGACAAAGGACTGGTACTCGACGGACTGCAACTAAAAGTAGTACGCATCGGCGAAAAAGGAATCACGAAAAAAGACATCCTCGTACACAACGCCGAAGAACCCAACCCCGGCGTACACATGATGCTGGTCAACATGCAGCAACCCGACTTCCCGGTAGCGCTGGGCGTAATCCGCGCCGTCCGCGACAAAACCTACGACGACAACGTCCGCGACCAGGTACTACGCGTGCAGACACTCTCCGACATCAAAACAGTAGACGACCTCCTGCACAGCGGTACCACATGGGAAATCCGATAACTAATAATGAACGATCAACCACTAAATTATAAAAAATAAAAGTATGACAACAAAAGAAATTATGGCCTACCTGGAAAAAACCTACGGCCACGAAAAAGAGTATTTACAAGCCGTCCGCGAAGTACTGGAATCGGTAGAAGGCGTGTATGAACAACACCCCGAATTTTTCAAATACCGCATTTTGGAACGGATGGTAGAACCTGACCGCATGTTTACCTTCAAAGTCGTGTGGCAGGACGACTCCGGGAAAGTACAAATCAACTCGGGGTATCGCGTACAATTCAACAACGCCATCGGGCCCTACAAAGGCGGATTACGTTTCCACCCGGCCGTAACGCCCTCGACACTAAAATTCCTGGGATTCGAACAAACATTCAAGAACGCCCTGACGACCCTGCCCATGGGCGGCGGTAAAGGCGGCTCAGACTTTGACCCCAAAGGAAAATCAGACGCAGAAATCATGCGATTCTGCCAAGCGTTCATGATAGAACTATGGCGACACATCGGCCCTGACACCGACGTACCGGCCGGCGACATCGGCGTCGGCAGCCGCGAAATCGCCTACCTCTACGGCATGTATCGCAAACTGGCACGCGAAAACACCGGCGTACTCACCGGCAAAAGCCTCACATGGGGCGGCTCGCTAATACGCCCGGAAGCCACCGGATTCGGCGGAATCTACTTCATAGAACACATGCTCCGCACACGAAACATTGACCTCAAAGGAAAAACCATCGCCCTCTCAGGCTTCGGCAACGTAGCATGGGGCGCCGCACTAAAAGCCGTCGAGCTCGGCGCAAAAGTCGTCGCCATCTCTGGCCCCGACGGATACATCTACGACGACGCAGGACTAAACGAAGAAAAAATCGACTACATGGTCGAGCTACGCAACTCCAACAATGACATCGTCGCCCCCTACGCCAAAAGATTCCCCGGCGCCAAATTCATCCCCGGCAAAAAACCCTGGGAAATCAAAACCAACATTGCCCTCCCCTGCGCCATCCAAAACGAACTCAACGGCGACGATGCGCGCATGCTAATCAAAAACAAAGTTACCTGTGTCGCCGAAGTATCCAACATGGGATGCACTCCCGAAGCCATCAACGAATTTGTAAAAGCACGCATACTCTTCGCCCCCGGCAAAGCCGTCAACGCCGGCGGCGTCGCCACATCCGGACTGGAAATGACACAAAATGCCATGCACATCAGCTGGACCGCCGAAGAAGTAGACACCCGCCTCAAAACCATCATGCAAAGCATCCACGAATCCTGCGTAAAGTACGGCGCCATGCCCGACGGCTACATCAACTACGTAAAAGGAGCCAACGTCGCCGGATTCATGAAAGTAGCCCGCGCCATGTACGAACAAGGAATAGTATAATAAAGAATAACACAAGCCCTAAACACCGCGACATTGGCCCGAACGAAAAAGAAACCATTTTCTTAATATTTTATATGCAAAACAGCCCCCAGCGGAACCCCCGTTGGGGGCTATCACTATTACAGAACCCCATAAACCACACTCTACCAATCAACACAAAACGCACCACGCACGACGACACCTCACCCCCTCCCGCCATCGTACCGCTTTAACGCTACCTCCAAACACCGCATCGCCCTCTTTAAATCCTCCACATTAAGTACATAAGCAATACGCGCCTCATCAAGACCCTTACCCGGCGTAACATAAAAACCGCTAGCCGGCGCAATCATTACCGTCTGCCCCTCATACACAAACTCTTCCAGCAACCACTGCGCAAACACATCACAATCCGCCACCGGCAACCGTACCACCGTATAAAACGCCCCCTGAGGCATCGGACAAAAGACCCCATCCATCGCATTTAACGCCCCCACCATATAATCACGACGCGCAATATATTCCTTCCGCACCCCTGCAAAATACGCCGGCGGCGTCCGCAAAGCCCCCTCCGCCGCTATCTGCCCATACGCCGGCGAACACAAACGCGCCTGCGCAAAACGCAACACTCCCTGCATCAACTCCCTATTCCGCGACACAATTGCTCCAATACGCACCCCACACAAACTATACCGCTTCGAAACCGAATCAATCAACACCACATGCTCCTCCATCCCCGCCAACTCCATACACGAAACATGCGGCGCATCCGTATAACAAAACTCCCGATAAACCTCATCCGCAAACAAATACAAACCATGCTTCCGGACCATCGCCGCCAACTGCTCCAACTCCCCACGCGAATACAAATAACCCGTCGGATTATTCGGATTACACACCACAATCCCCCGCGTACGCGGCGTAATCGCCCGCTCAAACGCATCTATCGGCGGCAACGCAAAACCACTACGAATATCACAAGCAACAGGCCTCAACACCACTCCCGTCCACGTCGCAATCCCACTATAATTTGTATAAAACGGCTCCATCACCAACACCTCATCGCCCGGATCAAAACACACCGAAAAACCAATAAGAATCGCCTCTGATCCCCCTGTAGTAACAATAATATCATCCACCGAAACCGACACCCCGATACCCCGATAATACTCCACCATCCCCTCGCGATAACGCTCATTACCAGCAGAATGCGTATACGACACCAACGATAACTCGTTACTCTTAACTGCCTCCAATGCCTCCCTCGGCGCCGGCACATCCGGCTGCCCGATATTCAAATGATAAACCTTTACTCCCCGTTTTTTAGCCGCATCCGAAAACGGAACCAACTTACGCACCGGCGACAACGGCATAATCCTTGCTTTTTGTGAAATGGATAACATATACTCGAATCAAAATTTATATGCGCAAAGGTAACAAAATTTCACAGAATAACACAGAATAACGAGAATAAAAAAACGCCGCCTTGCCCATATACAACAATCCGTGAAACCCGCGACGAAAAAATATAAAAAAACTAAATTTTAAAAAATATTGATATGAAAAGTAATTTCTTAAAAATGGCTGTCGTCTGCCTGTGTACGGTTGTAGCCTTAGGTTCCTGTAGTAAAGACGATGATTAAAACAACGATAATACTAACAATATCATTACCGCTGTGGTAGAAGACGGCAACAGCTATAATGATAAGATTGATGTTGTAAAACTTGAGTTTGGTGACGATGCGTTTGCAAGCGCCGGGTATACAAACGGCGGATTTACGATAACTCTTCCGGAAAGCGTGGATAGCCGGTATCTTCAATCAATTAACGAGGGTGGTAATGATATCGAAGGTGTTACGATAACTAACGAGAACGTGAAAGCCGCAATGCCCAGTTCAGGTGCATATAATAGATAGAATAAGAACGTCGGCTATTTTTACCTTGCGACTGAGGATGGAGACTGTAGAGGAGGTCTTATGTATGCGGACGGCGACGTGTCCATGACAGGGACAATATCTGAATCCTATACATGGGGGCAATAATACATATACGTATATAACTGTATGTAACATGCATCTGAAAAAAGGGTGGAATATACTCTTTGAGAAATCTACGAATGACGGGAATACCTATACTGGCGAGGTAACTACCATCACGCCTGCCGTCGGCGTTAAATGGTATTTTCAACCTTTATGAATCACCCGCCGCCGGCGCTCACGCTAAGAGACTATTGTGGTTGAAGTAAAAAATGTTTTTTATCGTTTTCTGTAGGCAATAGACCTGATCGAAGGGTTTTCTTGATGAAAGGAAGCCCTTCGGTTATTTACAGGGTGGCTCCGGTAAACAAAAAAGTCGTGGCAACCAATTGCCACGACTTTTTTGTTTTGTTGTTTTCTACGAGTATGCGCGCGTGCAGGGTTTATTCTGCAATGATTTCAAATTTGAATCGTGCCTTAATGTCCCGATGCAGTTTGATTTCGGCTTCATAGAGGCCTGTTTCTTTGATGTGTTCTTCGCCGATGATGGTGATGTTCCGGCGGTCGACGTCAAATCCTTTGGCGGCTAAGGCATCGGCAAGTTGAATGTTGTTGACCGAGCCGAAGATTCTGCCGGTGCTACTTACTTTTGTACCGATTTGTATGGTGATGCCGTCGATTAGGGTGGCTTGTTCTTGTGCCGTTTGCTTAATTTTAGCTTCTTTATGCGCTCGTTGCCGGATGTTTTCTGCGTGCATTTTTTTCGCCGGTTCGGTGGCCATCGTCGCATATCCTTTCGGGATAAGGAAGTTGACGGCGTATCCGTTGCGTACGGTTACGATGTCGTCTTTCTGGCCAAGGTGAGCGACGTCTTGTTTTAAGATGATTTCCATTGTATTTCCTCCTTTGTTTATTTTAATAAATCGGTTACGTATGGCAGCAACGCCAGATGGCGTGCGCGTTTGACGGCTTGCGATACTTTGTGTTGAAATTTCAATGAATTTCCTGTCAGGCGGCGGGGAAGGATTTTTCCTTGTTCATTGAGGAATTTTTTCAAGAATTCGGGGTCTTTATAATCGACGTATTTGATGCCTGCTTTTTTAAAGCGGCAGTATTTTTTTCTTTTTAAATCGACCGATGGCGGGTTTAGAAAGCGGACTTCGTTGGGTATTTGTGTTGTACTCATTGTTGTTTATTCCTCATTTTTAGTTATTGATGTTTCGGCCTGTTCTCTGGCTTTTTTGGCGGAGTTCCGGCGTTTCTCTGCGTATTCGACAGCATGTTTGTCCATGCTGAAGGTTAAGTAGCGTATGATGCGCTCGTCGCGGCGGTATTGTACTTCTAATTTTGCAATTAGAGAGGGTTCCGCGCGAAATTCAATCAGGTGGTAAAATCCTGTTGTTTTTTTCTGAATTGGGTATGCCAGCTTTTTCATACCCCAGTCTTCTTCGTGGACTACCATTCCGTTGTTGTTGGTGATGAAGTCCCGATACTTTTTTACCGCTTCCTTTACCTGGCTGTCAGATAAAACGGGAGTTGTAATGAAAACGGTTTCGTACTGTTTTAACATGTTTCTGTTTTTGTTTGTTATTATTATTTTTTTAAAAGGGTTGCAAAGATAGGCTTTTTTTTTGAATTGTGAAAAGATTTTTTCAATGGGCGGCAAACGGTGTACAATGGTTAATTGTTTCAGGCTACGACCCAGATCATGACATGGTCGTCGACCATTCGGTAGTGGAGGGTAAATTCGAGTTTGTCGCCTTCTTTGTCGATAAAGTGGACGTTGAGTTTACCTTGCCGGCGGGGTGTGAATTTGGCTACTTCGATTTGTTCTGCGAAGTTGACGCCGGTTTCGCACAGGTATTTATATATGGCTTCTTTGGCGCCCCAGATAAGGCAGAGTTGCATGTTCCGATTTTTGTCGGAGAGGTATTCGTATTCGCTTTCGGCCAGCGCTTTTTTTTCGACGGCTGAGAAGTTACGGCCGGCGCTTTCGATGTCAATGCCTACATGTTCGGTTGTGTGGTAGATGATGCAGACGAAGCGTCTGGTGTGTGCAATACTAATGTCGCCGATTTCGTTTTGTAAAAAGGGGCGTCCGTTGTCGTGGTAGTTCAGGTAAAACTTTTTATTAAGCAACTGGTTCAGCAGCAAATGGACGGTGAGTCGTTCCCGGCGTCGCTGAGGGTTGGTAATAAATAGCATTTCTTCTCGCTCGCTGTTCGATAGCGAGCACATTTCCTGCAATTCGGCTTCGGTTTCGGTTAGTTCCCAAATCGCGATGGTTGAGCCGTCTTTTGGTTTTTCGATGCTGTATAGAGGCATGTTATAAGAATTTTTTTAGTGTTTTTTCCATTCAATTGTTTGCATTAGATAGACGATGTCCTGCGTGAGGAAATCTATTGAGGGAGCCAGCGAGTCTACATTAGGCGGGGTAAAGAAGTAGAGCGAGCCGCGCAGGAAGTGCCGCAGGCTGTCGGTCGCATAAAATTGTACCGACGAGGCTACGTTGCCGCTTATTTCGTACAACATGCCATAGACCTTTGCGTCGGCATGTGTGAAAGGGGTTTCGGTGATTGCGTCGGCTTTGATGACGTGGCGATAGACGAAGTTGTGCGTGTCGTCAAGCAGCGCCGGCATGTTCTTTTGCATACGTTTGTAGCTAATGTGAATCGTGGCGTTGTAGCGTGGCATACGGATGTTAACCCAGTAGGGTTCGTAGCGGTAGCTCTGGGTGTCGGGCGCTACGTAGCCGTAGGTCGGATAGGCCAGCCGGTAGGGATAGCCGACGGAGTCGAATATGCGGTATTCTTTTTCCGGGAAATCAATCCGGATATAGCCGCGGGGTTTGGGCATACCCATGCCGCCGCCGCACGCGACCGCGATACATAGCCCGCCGGCGAGGGTGGCTACACTATGTATATAGGTATATTTAATCGGTTTCATCCGGGATTTCTCCTACGATTTCTTTTAAGATGTCTTCGAGTGTTACGATACCTTCGGTGCCTCCGTATTCATCGACTACGATGGCCATGTGGATTTTCTTCCGGCGGAACTCTTCGAGGAGGTCGTTGATTTTTTTGTTTTCGGGTACAAAATACGCTTCGCGAATCAGATTCTGCCACTCAAATGGCGTATCGAGCGTATAGAGGTGCGGCATCAGGTCTTTTACGTAAAGGATACCGCGGATGTTATCGGGCGTTTTGTCGTAGACCGGAATCCGTGAGAAGCCACATTCCGTAACCATATTGCGCACCGTCTTGAAATCCATCCCGATTTCCACTGCCGATACGTTTACGCGCGGGTGCATAATTTTCCGCACATCAATATTTACGTAGCGGATGATGCCTTTCAGTATCTTCGTATTTTCGTCCGACTGTCCTGCCGTAATATCAACGGCCTGCGACAATTCGTCGATTGATACATTGCTCCGCACATTGCTCAGGCTCTTGTTGAGGCGGCGCGTCAAGCGGCTGAAAATCCACGTAAACGGGTAGAGTATCCGGGTAGCGAAGACTAACCACGCGCCGGTTTGGGTGGCTATTTTCGGGGCGTACTGCGCTGCCAGTGTTTTGGGCAGCACCTCTCCGAAGAAGGCCAGTAAAAAGGTAACGCAGACGGTTTGTATAAGAAATTCGACCACCGGCGCCTGCGACACCACCAACGCTTCCATAAGGAAGGTCGAGAGCAGGACGATGGCAATGTTCACCAGATTATTGCCCACCAGTACCGTTCCTAAGAAGCGGTCGGATTTCGACAGCAGCGCCAGCACGCGGTTAGAGGCTTTGCTGTCGTCGCGTTTCAGCGCGTCGAAATCTTGCGGCGACAGTGAAAAATACGCCGTCTCTGCCGCCGAGAAGAACGCCGCCGTACATAGTAACACTACCAGTAAGCATGTGTATAACAAATCGGGAAGTGTAAATCCCGACAGGGAGAAGTGTAAATCAATCCAACAATTAGGAGGTTCCAATGCGCTATTCATTTTCGATTTGGATGGCAAAGATACACATTTTTTTAGATTTTGAATGGCCGTTGCACTTCTTCCCCGTCAGGGATGCAACGTGGGCAGGGAAGGCAGGAGTATCCTTCTGTGGTGCTTCTGTGGTTCTCTGTGTAATATTGCCTCAAGTTATACCGGGGCGGCATAGGGGGATACGGAGGATGAAGCGTTCGTTTTACGCTTCGCGCATGTTATGGTAGACGTTCTGCACATCGTCGTCGTCGTCAAATTTATCGATGAGTTTTTCCAGTTCAGCTTTTTGTGCGGGTGACATCTCTTTGAGTTCGCCGACCGGGATGCGTTCGAAGCCGCCGCTGATGAGTTCCAGCCCGTGTTCTTCGATATATTTCTGGATGGCGCCGTAGGATTCAAATGCGCCGTAGATTATCACCTCGTCGCCGTCGGCAAAGACGTCGTCGCCACCGGCGTCGATGAGTTCCAGTTCGAGGTTTTCGGCATCCAACCCGTCGGTATTTTTGATTTTGAATACACATTTACGCTCAAACATAAACTCAACGCTGCCCGACGTGCCCAGCGAGCCGTTGTGTTTATTAAAGTAGCTGCGGATGTTGGCCACCGTCCGCGTAGGGTTGTCGGTAGCGGTTTCTATCAGGAAGGCGATACCGTGCGGCCCGTAGCCTTCGTAGACAACTTCCTTATAATCGTTCTGGTCTTTTTCTACCGCGCGTTTGATAGCGCGTTCGATATTATCTTTCGGCATGTTTTCGGCGCGTGCCGTTTGGATAATAGCGCGCAGACGCGGATTACTTTCGGGGTCTGCGCCGCCAGATTTGGCGGCTATCGTCAACTCCTTGCCCAAGCGGGTGAATACGCGAGACATGTTGCCCCAGCGTTTCATTTTGCGTTCCTTGCGATATTCAAATGCTCTTCCCATGTTGGTTAGTGAATGATGGATTACTTTCAGGTTTCCCTTATTTTATTTATAGTACGGCGGTTATCTCTTGTTTATTGTTAATCTTGCGATGTATTTATCTATTTCGCGTCCTTCGGCGGTTTGGCCGTAGTTGAGTTTAATCCGTTCATAGAGTTTCAATGCGTTGTCGATATTACCCTGTTCTTCGCATACGGCGGCGGCTTTGATGAGGTAGCGCGCGGCATAGCTATTGTCGCGGTAATCGGCGGCTTTGATGAAATAGGAGTAGGCCGTTTGCAGGTTATTCAGTTCGACGTAGGCGTCGCCGATGCCGGCCAGGGCGCGGGCGGCTACGATTTCATCCGTGCCTTTATAGCTTTGCAGCGAGGCAATGGCTTCTTCGTATTGCCCTAAATGCAGCTGGCAAAAGCCGATGTAAAACGGGAGAATTTTTCCGGCATTGCTGCCGTACTCGTCGCGGATTTGCAGGAATCCGTAGGCGTTGCCGTCGCCGTTCAGCGCCAGCGCAAACGAGTCCCTGCGGAAGTATTGCTCGGCAGTGAACATTTGCCCCAAAGCTTCCTCCTTCAGGGGCTCTTTGTACAGTTTCTGGTATCCGAAATAGATAGATACGACTGCTCCGAGCGCAATCAGCGTATAGAGCAGGATATTTTTATTTTTTTCCAAAAATTGTTCGGCGTTACTTAACGTCCGTCCCACGGCTTGTTCGGGGTCTGCTTGTGTTTTGATTTGTTTTGACATGTCTTTTTAATTTAGGGCGCAAAAATACAAAATTTTCCGTTGCAGGCAAAATAATTTGTGTAAATCATAGGGTCAACGCATTTACATTTTACGTAGATAGAAGGGAATCTTTGCGCCATGTTGCTTTTAGACGGAAGCCCAACAGGCGGCGGCCTGCGTAGTTCTCCCCCGCTGGCGTAATGGTGCTAACATAAAATAAAAATCATGCATATTTTTGATACTATCCTTTCTTTGTTTTACGGGGATAATGTCTGTTTGGTTTATGCTTAGGGATAGGGTATTTAAGAATTTTAGTCAACAGCTTTTCTATTTCTGCCCGGAGACCAGTGATGGAAGACACGTCCTTTCCTGTCAAGCAAAATTGGGTGATTAAACGGTGAGCATTGGCGAAAGATATTTTTTTTGGAGGGGAAATCGCCCTTTTGGGCGGCTCTATATATTAAATGCCGTACTAAATTGTAGGCGATCAGCGCCGCGGCTAATTCTTTTTCCAGCATATCAGATGTTTTGGCTCGCAGTACATTTATATCCATTAATGTTTTTACTTCTCTTATGCAAATCTCTATATCCCAGCGCGTGGTATACTTTAAGATGATTTCTGTTTTTTCAATTCTTTCACTTAACAGGGTAGTATAAAGGACTGCTGTTTCCATCCCTTCTTTGGTTGGATATTTGTAACTGATTCTTCGCAGCAACATATCTTTAGGCAAGTTGTTCCATTCTTCCCTGCTTATATAATCGGGAC
>JAITKF010000048.1 GCA_031278545.1 Prevotellaceae bacterium | reverse complement strand
TAACAGCAGGGCAAATTCTACATTTTCATATACCGTATAAACAGGTAACAGGTTGTAACTTTGGAAAATAAAGCCAATATTCCGGTTACGTAATTCGGCAGATTCTTTGGATGTGAGTTTCGAGATAGAATGTTCTAAAACGATAGCTTCACCTTTCGTCGGCCTGTCCAACGAGCCGATGATGTTGAGTAACGTGGTCTTACCCGAACCGCTCGGTCCGACTAATCCGGTAAATTCTCCTTCGCCGAAAGCAAGGTTAATGTCGTTAAGCGCTGTAAAAAAGCCTCCTCCAACAGGAAAATCCTTTGTCAGGCTCTTTATCGCAATGATAGATTCTGTATTCATTTTCATAAAAAAAACTATTTACTTTTCGGGCGCAAATATACGAACTTTTTCTGAAATGCAATAAATCGTACAGTTTTTAGTGAAGAAGAAATGCCGTTGCAAACTTCAGCGGAACACTTTGTAATGATTTAATAATAGGTGAAATGCAAAAAAGATTTTCACCATTCAAAATAAAAATGTACCTTTGTCATCCCTAAAAATTAGGGGAATTAACATAATGTCTAACTTATTTATTAAAGAAAAAAATTTATGTCAAAAGTAAACGAGGATGTAAACCTCCAAGAGCATGATGATGACATTGTCATCTCTAAAACAAATGAAGAAACAGAAGAATCAATTGTAGACGAGGCGTCTGTTGAAGACGTATTACCGAAAAAGGAATACGTAAGCAATGCGTCGGTGGATAACGATAAATTCGACTGGGACACGTATGAACAGGAAAAAGGGGTGTACGATACCGACAAATCGAAGATTGAGGACGAGTATGAACAAACGCTTTCCAAAGTTATTGAAAACGACGTTGTCGAAGGCACGGTGGTGGCCTTAAACAAACGTGAAGTTATTGTAAACATCGGTTATAAAAGCGAAGGTGTTATTAGTATCAGCGAATTCCGCTATAATCCGGAACTGGCTGTGGATGACAAAGTAGAAGTGTATGTAGAAAATGCCGAAGATAAAAAAGGGCAACTTCTTCTTTCACATAAAAAGGCGCGGGCTATCCGCTCGTGGGATCGTGTCAATCAGGCGCTGGAAAGCGGCGAAATCGTCAAAGGTTACATTAAATGCCGCACGAAAGGAGGTATGATTGTCGATGTATTCGGCATTGAAGCCTTCTTACCCGGCTCGCAAATTGATGTGAAACCTATCCGCGATTACGAAGTTTATGTAAATAAAACGATGGAATTTAAGGTTGTCAAAATCAACCATGAGTTCCGGAATGTCGTCGTATCGCATAAAGCTTTAATAGAAGCTGAACTGGAAGCGCAAAAAATCGAAATCATCAGCAAACTCGAAAAAGGACAAGTGCTTGAAGGAACGGTTAAGAACATCACTAATTACGGTGTATTTGTTGACCTTGGCGGCGTAGATGGATTGATTCATATCACCGATTTGTCGTGGGGACGTATCAGCCACCCGGAAGAAATTGTCCAACTGGATCAAAAAATCAATGTTGTTATTCTCGATTTTGACGATGCAAAGAAACGTATCGCACTTGGGTTAAAACAATTGACGCCGCATCCGTGGGATTCGTTGAGCCACGAATTGACTGTGGGCAGCAAAGTTAAAGGCCGCGTAGTGGTCATTGCCGACTATGGCGCATTTGTCGAAGTACAACCAGGTGTAGAAGGTTTGATTCACGTATCGGAAATGTCGTGGTCGCAGCATTTGCGTAGCGCACAAGATTTCCTGAAAGTGGACGAAGAAGTGGAAGCCGTTGTCCTAACGCTCGATCGCGAAGAACGCAAAATGTCTCTTGGTATCAAGCAGTTGAAACCAGATCCATGGACGACTATTGCCGCTCGCTATACTGTAGGTTCGCAGCATCAGGCCAAAGTGCGTAACTTTACCAATTTCGGCGTCTTTGTTGAAATGGAAGAAGGCGTCGACGGGCTAGTGCATATTAGCGATTTGAGCTGGACGAAAAAAATCAAACACCCAGCTGAATTTACCTCTATCGGCGATATGCTTGATGTCGTGGTGCTGGAAGTTGACCAGGACAATCGCCGCCTGAGCCTCGGCCATAAACAGCTCGAAGAAAATCCGTGGGATGTGTTTGAAACCATTTTTACACTTGATTCCATCCACGAAGGCACTATTATTTCGATTGTCGACAAACACGCCAATATAGCGTTGCCGTATGGTGTCGAAGGTATAGCCAGCATCAAAAACCTGACGAAGGAAAACGGCAAGACGGCCAAAGTAGATGAAAAGCTACCGTTTAAAGTAATCGAATTCAGCAAGGGCGCGAAACGCATAACTGTGTCGCATACCCGGACGTTTGAGGATGCAAAGAGAGACGTCGAAGAAAAGGAAAAAGTTCGGGAATCCGACTACACTCAAAAGGCCGTGAAAAAGCTGAAAGCAAATTTGGAAAAAACCACCTTAGGCGACATTAGCGAACTGGCCGCATTGAAAAGTGAAATATCCGGCAAGCCCGCCGCGAAAGCCACGAAAAGCAAACATCCGGCAGCAGTCGCTTCAGAACTGTCGCCTGATGCGCCGCAGGACAATGTGCCGGCGCCGATTGAACCCGATCCAATAGTAGAACTGGGACAGCCAGTAGAACCAATGGTAGCCGAACAGGAATCGCCGATTGAATCCGATCCTGTAGTAGAACAGAAACCGGTGGTTGAACCCGATACGATAGAAGAACAGGAACAGCCGGTAGCAAGCGACCCTTCGGCAGAAGACACGAAAAACACGAAAAGCGAGCAATAACCAGTTCGGCGGGGATATTAGAGGGAACCCGCAAGCCGTTGTTGCTCGTCGCCGGCGCTGTTCGGCACATGCACAAAAATTTTAATATGTCGTTTGAAGTTACCATACTGGGTAGTCGATCGGCTTTACCGATTAAAAATCATTTTCCAACCGCTCAAGTACTGCACGTACAAGAGCGGTTGTTTTTAATTGACTGTGGCGAGGGAGCTCAAATGCAACTGTTGCGCGCCGAACTGTCGCTGCTACGGATTCAGGCGGTATTCATTTCTCATTTGCATGGCGATCATCTATTTGGGCTCTTCGGGCTACTTTCCACAATGAGTATGCTGGGACGTAAGAGCAAGCTGCCGATCTATGCGCCGCCGCCGATGGAGAACGTACTGCGTGACCATTTATATTATTTCGGCGACGGCATGACGTACCAACCTGTCGTACACCACATCCCAACCGATAGCCCTGTATCTATATACGAGGACAAAGCGATGACCGTCCATACTGTCCCGCTCCGGCATCGAGTGCCGACAAGCGGCTTCCTGTTCCGCGAAAAAACGCCGTCGCGGAATGTACATAAACATCTGATTGCACAGCACCAACTATCTGTAAACGAAATCGTACAACTGAAAAACGGCATGGATATTACCCGACCCGACGGCGAGCTGTTGAAAAACGAAACAATGACTTACCTGCCATACACTCCCTGCGCATACGCCTATTGCAGCGACACACAGTTCTCGGAAGACGTCATTGAGCAGGTGCGCGGTGTCGATTTGCTCTACCATGAAGCGACTTTTCAATCCGACCGGACTGAATTGGCGCGGCAAACCATGCATGCTACCGCCGCCGATGCTGCCACTGTGGCGAAACAAGCCGCCGTAAAAAAACTCCTTATTGGGCACTTCTCTTCGCGTTATCCTTCATCCGATGGCTTTCTGCACGAAGCGCAAGCCATTTTTCCCAATACAGAAATCGGACAAGAATTAGAAACCTATCACATTTTGTCATTATGAAATGGTCGTTAATCGCACGGAGTTTTTTGGGATTACTGTATCCTAAGCTATGCGAAGCCTGCGGAACGACCCTGAATACCCACGAAGAAGTATTATGCCTCCGGTGCCTGAATCTCCTGCCGCGCACCAACTTCTGGAACGAGCCGGATAACCCGGTAGATCGGATATTTTGGGGACGTGTGCAAATAGAACATGCCTGCGCCTTATTCCCGTTCGTCAAAGGAAGCCGCTACCGCAAATTAATACACAGCCTGAAATACCACGGCAAACGGGAAATCGGCATCATGCTTGGAAGACTGCTGGGACAGGAACTGAAAAATTCCCCATTCTATCAAACCATTGACACGATTGTACCCGTCCCGCTACACCCGAAAAAACAATATATGCGCGGCTACAACCAATGTGAACAAATTGCCATCGGCATTGCACGGGCTACCGGTTGGGCAATCAATACTACCGCATTGTCCCGACAAATTTTCACCAATACACAAACCCGACGCATATCGCAAATAAACCGCTGGGTAAATGTATCGGAAGTCTTTCATTTAAACGACCCCGACGTCCTGAAAAATAAACATATCTTATTAGTCGACGATGTACTCACCTCCGGCTCTACACTGGATGCATGCGCCACTCAACTGCAAAAAATCGAAGGATGCAAAATAAGTATCGCCGTGCTGTCATATATAAAAAGGCATTAGAAATTAGAAATAGACGACAAGCAGGTAGCAAATAAACAACGAAATATGTTAATACGAAACATAAAAAAATTAGTGGCAGTAGAAACGCATCCGCAAACGAAACTATCCGGAGCCGATATGGCCACATTGAGTTGCATCGACGATGCATTTTTACTGATTAAAGACGGACAGATTGCCGATTTCGGGAAAATGAAGAACGCGCCGTATGACAACCTGCCGACAATCGACGCAACGGGACGGATGGTCTTCCCGTCGTTTTGCGACGCCCATACGCATCTGGTATACGCCGAAAGCCGCGAAATAGAATACATGGACAAAATCCGTGGACTGTCGTACGAAGAAATTGCCCGACGCGGCGGCGGCATCCTAAACTCCGTGAAACGCCTGCACGACACCGACGAAGAAGAACTATACCGACAAGCATCCGCACGTGCGAAAGAAATCATAACCTTAGGCACAGGCGCCGTAGAAATCAAAAGCGGCTACGGTTTATGTCTGGAAGACGAACTGAAAATACTGCGCGTCATCCGCCGACTAAAAGAAAACACCCCCTTAACTATCCGCGCCACATTTTTGGGAGCGCACGCCGTACCCGAAAAATATACCGGCAGGCGAACCGACTACGTCGACAGCATCATCAACGAAATGCTACCGCCGATTGCCGCCGAAGAACTGTCCGACTACGTAGATGTATTCTGTGAACACGGATTCTTCACAGTCGAAGACACGGAACGCATCCTGATGGCGGCGCTCAAATACGGCTTTGGAGTAAAAGTACACGCCAACCAACTCGCACGATCGGGAGGTATTCAGACCGGCGTCAAATACGGTGCGATATCGGTCGACCACCTCGATTTCACCGGCGACGAAGAAATTGCCTGCCTGCGAAACACCGACACGATGCCCGTCCTACTGCCCGGCTCTAACTTCTTTCTATCCGTACCCTACCCGCCCGCCCGCGCTATGATAGACGCAGGTTTACCGGTAGCGTTAGCCTCCAACTACAACCCCGGTTCATCGCCATCGGGCGACATGCGCTTTATACTATCGCTGGCCTGTATCCAAATGCGGATGACGCCCGAAGAAGCCATCCATGCCGCCACCCTCAATGGCGCATACGCCGCAGGGCTAAGCGACACCCACGGCAGTATCGCCCGCGGAAAAATCGCCAACATATTTATCACAAAACCCATCCCCACCCTCGAATTTATCCCCTACGCTTTCACTGCCCCCTTAGTCGATACGGTAATCCTTAACGGAAAAATAGTATAGCCTAAAGCATACTTGCGTGAATGCAAACAAAAGTCGCATCCCCGCACTCCATCAAGGATACGTCGCCCGGTAGAAAACGGCGCACCAGCCACAATCCCTTTCGACCGCTGAGAAGCCTCCTTCTCGAATGTTGAGAAGAATATCCCTATTCCCCCTAAAATTCCTCATTCTCCCAAATTGACGTAGTAAAATTGTACCTCTTCTTTCTCGATGACGTAGTAAAATGCAGGTCGAAATTTTGGTAATTGTGTGAAGAATATGTAAATTTACCGCGTCATAATCTTTAACCGATTTTTGATTAAATTAGTTAGTTAATTAAAAAAAATAGGAAACACTGATGTACAGTAGATAATGAATCCGTTTTTGCAGAAGGAGACGAATTAGGAGATGAATCGAGGATCAAATGAGCTTATTTATGTCACTCTAACATGGTCGAAAACAGGTGTTCAAACCAAAAAAGCGGGGAATGAAAAAGAGGAAGAATTGATATACTTTTTTAAAAAAAATATATATAAAGAATTAGTATTCATGAATATAAGAAAGTAAAAATGAAAAAATGTAAATATAGACTTAACACAGACAGGCCGTGCGAAACGGATTATGTTTCAACAGATAATAGCAATAAAAAGCGATTTTGATTAACTAACTAATTTAATCAAACAATTGTAAGCAACCTTTAAACAAAATTTATATGACAACTAAAGCAAAACAATTCTTTAATGTAACAGGCAGGCGAATTTCCTTTCTAAGGAAGGTCGTGCTGCTGTCTTGTTTAGTGGCAGGAAGCATTACGTATGCAACTGCCCAGGACAGGATGATCTCGGGCATCGTTACCGACGCCGACAATGTATCGTTGGCCGGTGTAATAGTGCGTGTGCAGGGAAGCGTATCCGCAGTTACTACGGACGCTTCCGGCAACTACACCATTCCGGCGAAACCGGGCGATGTGCTGGAATTTTCTTTCATCGGGATGCAATCACAGCAGGTGACTGTCGGCACATCCGGCAGGATTGATGTGGTGATGGAAGAAGAGGCGAC
>JAITKF010000028.1 GCA_031278545.1 Prevotellaceae bacterium | reverse complement strand
AGAATAGCAGAAGGAGATGAAATCGTCCGGATAGAGCAGCCGGAAAAACGTCCCGATTATATAAGCAGGGAAGAATGGGACAACTTGCCGAAGGATATGTTGCTGCGAAGAATCAGTTACAAATATCCAACCAAAGAAGGGATGGAAACAGCAGTCCTTTATAGCTGCCCTGTTAAGTGAAAGAAGTGAAAAAACAGAAATCATCTTAAAATATACCACACGCTGGGATATAGAGATTTGCATAAGAGAAGTAAAAACATTAATGGATATAAATGTACTGCAGGCCAAAACATCCGGGATGCTAGAAAAAGAATTGGCCGCGGCGCTGATTGCCTACAATTTAGTACGGCATTTAATATATAGAGCCGCCCAAAAGGGCGATTTTCCCCCAAAAAAGATATCTTTCGCCAATACTCTCTGTTTAATCACCCAATTTTGCTTGACAGGAAAGGACGTGTCTTCCATCACTGGTCTCCGGGCAGAAATAGAAAAGCTGTTGACTAAAATTCTTAACCACACTATCCCTAAGCATAAACCAAACAGACATTATCCCCGTAAAACAAAGAAAGGAAAGTATCAAAAATATGCATGATTATTATTTTATATTAGCAACATTGCCGCTAGCGGGGGAGAGCTACGCAGGCAAGTCCCGCAGGAACGACACTTTATTAACTGTATGCTTTAGCTTACGGTTGTTTAAATGCGTCGTCCATGGGAGCGGATATCGTTCATCCCGTTTTGCCATATCTTTTTTTTTGTCTACATTTGCACCTCAAAACGACGACAGCTTCAATACTATGCTAATTTTTAGAGATACCAATTTGAATGCCATCCGGCAGACCAATACACACTGCCTGAGGGCGCAAGTGGACGAAACCGGTCTGTCGTATGCCGTAGTCGACGAGCAGGGCATTTGCAGGCTGTTGCAAACCCATCCCTTTTCACTGGCAACCTCCTACAATGATTGGGCGCAGCAACTCCGTACGGTATTCCGTGAAGATGAATGGCTGACGAAGACCTATCGCGCCAGCCACTGGTCGTTTCCATCGAACAAAGCGATGCTTATCCCCGAAAGTTTATTTGATGCGGAGAAACTGTGTGCGTGCCTCCGGTATGCCGTGCCGTTAGACGAATTAGACGAAATACATTACCGGCCACTGCCGGCGTATGAAGCGGTATTCGTGTTTGCAGCGCCGAGTCCGCCGGTCAATGAGATTTTAAAATGCCGGCCGGAAGCGCAGTTTATTCATCCGCAGGAGCAATTGCTGTCGCTGCTTGCGGCGCAGGAGGGCGACAACCGGATAGCGCTCTACATGTCCCGCGAATTGGCAGGCATGGCCGTATTTGTCAAAAATAAACTGGCGCTAAGCAATACCTGTCCGGTCATGGCTTTTACTGATGCGTTGTACAATCTGCTGATGGCGCTACATGCACTTCATTTGACGCAGGACAGTTTTACGCTCTATTATACAGGGCAGGTCGACGAGACCGGAGAGGAGTTGCTGCGTCGCTATTTTCCCAGTCTCCGTTGCCTGTACAACAGCCATAATTATATTCAGATGGGGCGGTCTCGCGCCATCATGTATCACCTTCTTACAGAAAGTCTATGCGAATAATCAGTGGAACATGCCGTGGCAAAATCATTATGCCGCCAAGAGACTTTCATGCCCGTCCGACAACCGATTTTGCCAAAGAAAGTTTATTTAATATTCTGGCCAACCGCTATAATTTCAGCAGCATCCGCGCACTGGATTTGTTTGCCGGATCGGGGAGTATTGGGTTTGAATTGGCCTCGCGCGGCTGTCCGCATATTGAAGCGGTGGAGATGAACGCGAAACAGATTGCCTTTATCAAGAAAACGGCTGCGGAATTAGGCTTTGACCAGTTGCATGCCGTCCGGCTAAATGTGTTCGATTTTCTGGAAATATGCACAGCCGAATACGATTTGATTTTTGCCGATCCGCCTTTCAGCCTGTCCGGTGTTGACACGCTTCCCTCTCGTCTGACCGAAAAGATACTGAAACCGGGCGGGTGCGTAGTCTTGGAGCACGCCGCCCACTATGATTTCGGGGTTGTTCCGTATTATATGGAGCGCCGGCAGTATGGAGCTGTTCATTTTAGTTTTTTTGTTAAACCATAATTGATATAGTAATCAACGACTATGTACATGATAAAATACCTGTTTACCGGCTTTTTGCTGCTTATGGCGAGCGCCGGTTTTTCACAGCGGGCCGGCAAGATGACGCGCGAAGAATACATTGAGCGCTACAAAGATTTGGCGGTAAAACAAATGAAAGAATCGGGTATCCCAGCCAGTATCACGTTGGCGCAGGGATGTCTGGAATCGGGCAACGGCAACAGCCGCCTAAGTGTAGAGGGCAATAACCATTTCGGCATCAAATGCCACAGTTCGTGGACAGGCGAGTACATTCACCACGACGACGATGCACTGCAGGAATGTTTTCGGAAATATACCTCCGTCGAAGGTTCGTACAACGACCATTCCGACTTCCTGCGTTACCGCGACCGCTATAAATTTCTGTTCGACCTGCCACCGACCGACTACAAAGCATGGGCGCATGGATTGAAAAAAGCCGGCTATGCCACTAATCCGCAATATGCCGAACAACTTATTAAAATCATTGAAGATTACCGGCTCTATCAGTATGACACCGGTACGCCGGTGGACGTGCCGCCGCCCTCGACGATAGAACAACCCAAACGAGTAGATGCGTCGGGTAAACGACATCTAGTGATCATCAACCGCGACTTGTTTGAACGGAATGGCGCGATGTACGTACTGGCGCGTACCAACGATACCTACGAACTGATAGCCAACGAATACAATATCAAACTCAAACGCTTGCTGGCGTACAACGACGAGCCGACCAACCACTTGCTGGAGAAAGGACAAGTAGTCTATCTCTCGAAAAAGCAAAGCAAAGCGAATAAATTACAGCCCGTACATATCGCCAATGACAACGAAACCCTTTGGCAAATTGCACAACGCTACGCCGTGCGTCTGAAGTCAATAGAAAAATATAACAATATGCAGGACGGACGGCAGCCGGAGGAAGGACAGGAGATTTATTTGCGGAATAAAATGCGCAAATAAAAGCGCCTGCAAAAGAAGCAAGAGGCAATGGACGCAAAATGAATAGGCGCGCAAAATCAAAAATCTAACAACCAACAGGATGATAGAAAAAAAAAAGTACTTTGCAACCGATAATCCGACAGAACGTGCCGTGCTGGTAGGCATTATTACCCCACAGCAGGACGAGCGGCAGTCGGCGGAATACCTCGAAGAGTTAGCGTTTCTGGCGGAAACGGCAGGTATTGCGCCCGATAAACGGTTTACGCAACGCCTCCCATACGCGCATCCGAAAACCTACATCGGGTCGGGAAAATTACAGGAAATTGCCGGACATATCGCGGAGCGGGAAATTAAAACCGTTATCTTTGACGATGAACTTACTCCCTCCCAGTTGCGGAACATTGAACGGGCGCTGGAGTGTAGCGTACTCGACCGCACGGCGCTTATTCTGACGATTTTTGCCCAACGCGCCAAAACCGCCTACGCCAAAACGCAAGTCGAATTAGCCCAATACCAGTATCTCCTGCCGCGCCTGACCCGCCTGTGGACGCACTTGGAACGGCAGCGTGGCGGTGGTGTTACCATGCGCGGCCCCGGCGAAACACAAATCGAAACCGACCGCCGGATTGTGCTCACGAAAATTGCACAACTGAAAGAACAGTTGAAAAAAATCGACCGGCAAATGGCAGCCCAACGCAGCAACCGCGGACAGACCGTGCGGTTGGCGCTTGTCGGATATACCAATGTAGGCAAAAGCACCATCATGAACCTGCTGGCCAAAAGCGATGTGTTTGCCGAAAACAAACTCTTTGCCACCCTCGACACAACGGTGCGGAAGGTCGTAATCAATGCTGTCCCTTTCCTATTGAGCGACACGGTCGGGTTTATCCGCAAGTTGCCGCATCAGCTGGTCGAGTCGTTCAAAAGCACTCTCGACGAGGTGCGTGAGGCCGACGTGCTGGTGCATGTAGTAGATATTTCGCATCCGAACTTTGAGGAACAAATCAATGTAGTCAAACAAACGCTGCACGAAATAGACGCCGCCGACAAACCGACTTATATGATATTTAACAAAATTGACGCCTGCACATGGAGCGAACTCGACCCCTATGACGTCTTGCTCGATGCCGCCCCTGTCCGCCCCTTGCTCGCCGACCTGAAAAAAACATGGATGGACAAAGCACACGCCCCTTCCGTATTTATCTCGGCAAAAGAAAGAATCAATATTGACAGCCTGCGCGAAGATATTTGCCGCATGGTGCAATTAACCACTAACAATTAACCACTATGAAATCATATCGCAAAGAACTTTGGTTCGATACCACTACACGACGGGCGTTTATCAATATTACCACACATGTCAACGCTTGCCTCAAAGAAAGCGGCATTCGGGAAGGACTCCTTTTAGTGAATGCCATGCACATTACCGCCAGCGTGTTCATCAATGACGATGAGAGCGGGTTACATCATGATATGGAGATGTGGCTGGAGCGACTGGCGCCCGAAAAACCCCACAACCAATACCGGCATAATACATATGAAGACAATGCCGATGCTCACCTGAAACGGTCGGTCATGGGACGCGAAGTGGTCGTGGCCATAACCGACGGGAAAATGGACTTTGGCCCATGGGAACAAATCTTCTACGGAGAATTTGACGGAAAGCGCAAAAAAAGAGCGCTTGTCAAAATTATCGGCGAGTAAATGTACGTGAGACGCAGAGGGATGAATTACTCTTCACGCATCACATCCTGCGCTATTGAACGCATACCTGTCATTGTCTGCGCCACTTTACAGCTTGCCTGTCCCCCGCTCGCCCCACACCTAATGTTATATATAGTATCGTGCCACCCACATGCCGCGCGCAGTTAGTTCACACAAATCAAAAATCATATAAATCACCTTCAGACAACGGTGAACAATATTCTGTAAAAATAACCGAAAATCTCTCAAAAGAAAAATCAAAAATACATGGATTAAAAATTGTAGATTCAAGTAGCAAATGCAATTGGATTATTCAAGGCGGAGGAAAATACATTCCACGGCGAGTCAATGTTAAGTAATTTTCTTGGTCTACGGTTAATCTTATATTGAAATTTTAATATTTCGTCGTTAGAAAAAACATTAAAAGATGCTTTTTTAGGAATATACTGTCTAACGAGTTTGTTAGTATATTCATTTAATCCCCTTTCCCAAGACAAACCAAACAGACATTATCCCCGTAAAACAAAGAAAGGAAAGTATCAAAAATCAGTCGGGTTGTAAAAAAACAGAAGTATCTAATAAACTGATTTCCACGCAAATTTGAAGATTGTAGGCAGGTTTTGCTGTCCGTTTGCAAGGTGTGGTCGTTGGGGCAATAGATTCTCAGTTTAACAGGAAATGGAAAACCGTCTATTGCGTTATAGTTGCTGTTTTCGTCCATGCGTTGTATGTTTGTACCTTTTTCCTCACCGTATCAAAAAATGCAGCCGGTTGTGAAGGTTCACTTCAGCCATTCCGCCGTCAATATCGAGGTAGAGCAAATTCGTTTCGGGATAGAACTGTTTCAGCCG
>JAITKF010000019.1 GCA_031278545.1 Prevotellaceae bacterium | reverse complement strand
CAGGAAACGAAATCCCCATAAGCGTGAGATTATTTCTATCTACAACAATTGCTTTGTACATATATGTAATGATTTAAAAACACCCACAAAAATACAACTTTAATGGCAAACTGCAAAATCCGCGTATCACGGTAAAAATCTCAGTACAGGGGCCTTTTTCGCCGCGGTTGTTTTCCCATCGTGCGGCGAGGAAGAGGCGTTTTCCTCGGTCGTGTCCGCTGAACGTCATTCGCATCGGCGAGCGAGTGGCAAACGAGCTGTGGAGCAGCTCCTCCCAGTCTGTCGGCGGCGGTACGGGCGTGGGCTTCGTGTCGCTGTGAGGCGCCTCCACGAAGCATTGAGGCGTCTCAGAGAAGCATTGAGGTATCTCAGAAAACCTCTGAGGCGTCTCAGAGAAGCATTGAGGTATCTCAGAGAACCTCTGAGGCGTCTCAGAGAAGCATTGAGGCATCTCAGAAAGTTTCTGAGGTATCTCAGAAGTGTATGGAGGTATCTCAAAAAAGTATTGAGGCGTCTCAGAGAAGCCTTGCCATTCACTAATTTCAGCGTTCATTGGAAAATATTTCCGGTTATTATACATCGTGTTTTTCGTTTGTTTTACAGGAGAATTTTATAACAACGCGGCAAAGGTATAACATTTTTTTTTAATGGACAACTGCGCCGGCAGGATGAATGAAGATGCAGCCGTCAATACCAATCAAATAAATTGTATCAATCAACAAAATCATAGTTCAGGCAATCCCCGCAGGCCATTTCTAATTCTCTTGCCAGTCTGTCTAATCCAATTCCTCGTGATCCTTTGATGAGCACGGTTACTCCGGTAAGGGGCGCGGCTGCGAGGCGAGCTTTTACCGCATCGACCGAATCGAAGCAGCAATAACGGTTTTGCGCCGCTTGCGTAAATAGACGACCGACCAACCATACGTTTTGTACCGGCGAGCGGGCTATCAAATCAATAATAGCGGCATGTTCCATTGCCGCATCGGGGCCAAGCTCCAACATATCGCCCAAAATAACCATTTTGTTGGAGGCCGGAAGCTGTACGAAGTTTTCAATGGCCGCGGCCATGCTCGAAGGATTGGCATTGTACGCATCCATTATAACCGTGTTGTGCGCCGTGCGGATTAATTGTGAACGGTTATTCTCCGGCACGTATGTATTTATGGCCGTGGCTGCGGCGCCGGCCGGCACGTTGAAGTATTTTCCGATAGCCAATGCCGCCAATACGTTATCGGTATTGTAAGCGCCTATCAGGTTGGTTTCGATGGCCGGGTAGCCCGGCAGGATAAAGCGCAGGAAAGGATGTGCGGCGTCGGGCGCTATAATCTGCACCGCATTTTCTTTTGCGCCGTACCGGATAGCGTGCAATTCCCGGACGGCAACCATCTCAGACAGTATGGCGTTATCGGCGTTATAGAAAACCGTGCCTGCCTGCGCCGTTAGGAAATCGTATAATTCGCTTTTCGTTTTTTTCACTCCTTCGAGCGAGCCAAAGCCTTCCAAATGGGCTTTGCCGATGTTGGTAATCACTCCGAAGTCCGGCTCTGCTATCCGGCATAGCGCGGCAATTTCGCCCACATGATTGGCTCCCATTTCGACTATTCCGATTTGCGTAGCCGCATCCATCTGTAACAAAGTGCAGGGAAGGCCGATGTGATTGTTCAGGTTGCCTTGCGTTACTCCTATTTTATAACGGGTCGCCAGTACGCGTGCAATGAGTTCTTTGGTCGTCGTTTTTCCGTTAGAGCCGGTAATGGCAATGACCGGTATTTTTAACGTCCGGCGATGTCTCCGCGCGATGGTTTGCAATGCCACGAGTACGTTGTCTACATATAGTAATTGAGGATGTGCGGGTAGCGAGGCATCGTCTACAATGGCATAGGCAGCGCCTTCATCCAACGCTTGTAAAGCAAACAGGTTCCCGTTAAACCGTTCCCCTTTTAATGCAAAAAATAAACATCCCATTGTGATTGCCCGGCTATCGGTGCAAACAATGGGATGTTGTTGGTAGATTTGGTATAAACTTTCCAACCAAAAGTATTCGGACGGTTGTTTATTTGCTTTGTCTGGGCGCTCCTACTTTGTCCATGGCGCACCGGAAGCCGAGGTCTACCGCAGAACGGTCTTCGTCTAAGAAGCGACGAGTGCCAGGGCTTAACCAGTAAGCGCGGTCGAGGAACGAACCGCCTTTGTATACCCGCGATTTATCGCTAATCAAACTCGACATGCCGCGGTGCGACGGCCCGTCGCCCTGGTCATACATGCGGTCGGAGTTTTCGTTTTTGGGCGTTAGCTCCCTATTTTGGGCATAATCCAACGACGATAAAATATCTCCATCGCCATAGTTACGGTTATCGCCAATCTGGTAATTATAGCGCGTGTCCCCTTGGAAACCTATGGTATCGCGCCGCATCCGGCCTAATGAATCCTTTTCTAAAAGATTCCCTTCTTCGTCGTGCGATAATTCGGTAAACACGTTTCCACGGAACGGTCGAAATTCTTCTACAATCATCGAAGACGTCGGGCGGTATACATCGGCGACCCATTCGTTGACGTTACCGGCCATGCAGTATAATCCATAATCATTCGGCAGGTAAGAACGTACCGGCGCAGGCAATGCATGACCGTCGTTCAAATGACCCGCTACCCCCATGAGGTCGCCTCGGCCACGTTGAAAATTAGCCAAAAACCGGCCACGTGATTTTTTCTCGGCGCTACGAACCGACGAGCCGCTCCACGGGTACAAACGATGCTCAATCATCCGTTCGTCGTAGGTAGAACCGATTTGAGCCAATGCGGCATATTCCCATTCGGCTTCTGTTGGAAGGCGATAGTTGGGCAATAAAATACCGTCGCCGAACGTTACAGGGCGGGTGGCTTTTGGGTCAGCTTGCGAATAGTCGCGTAAATTTTTATCGACAACACCTTCATATTTGCCTAATAAATAGGCTTCCGTATTAAAATTATTCGCATCTTTCTGATCGGGATCAGGTTTTAAGATACCATGTTTATATAGCAAAATTTCATTAACCCTGTCAGAGCGCCACAGGCAGAAATCGTTTGCTTGTCTCCAACTTACGCCTACCACCGGATAGTCATTGTAGGACGGATGCCGAAAGTATGAGGTAACATACGGGTCGTTGTAGGCCAATTGCCGGCGCCATGCGAGCGAATCGGGCAACGCCTTACGAACAACTTCGGGATAGGATACATATACCCGTTTCAGCCAGTGAATATACTCGCGATAATCGACATTGCGTATTTCCGTTTCGTCAATGTAATACGAGTCAACGGTTACGCGCCGCGGTTGATTATCCCATTCATAGCCTAAATCTTCTGCTACTTGTCCCATGATAAAGACGCCGCCTTCGATGAACACAAGGCCTGGCCCTGTTACTTGTTCCGACGCCGTTCTTACTTCAAACCCTCCGAACGTCGGGTCATTATAAGCCCACCCCGTAGTGGGGGAAGTCCCCGCGCTCGATTTGAAAAGATTACATGCGGAAAAAAGCCCGGCAGTGAGGGCTAATACGACAATGGTAAAAACTTTTTTCATCTCCATATCAACTATAATGATTTATTTAGCATTTGACGAACAAAGATAATGAAGTTTTTTAAATTGGACAAAATAAATTTCTTTAAAATAACATAAAAAAAACGACGACGTCATTTTTGGTGCATGGAAAGGTATGCAAAATGGGTGATGTACTGGAAAATGCAAGGGGGGAAAACGGTGGCCGTTCTTTCAGGTTCTAAAAATTTTCGTACTTTTGTGCGCTTTTAAAAAACATGTATGTAATTTATGAATACAATCAACGACCCGAATGTATCCCCCGAAACACAGATGCTGCATGCCCCCTATTCGTCGAAAGATGCTTATGGGGCATTGAATATGCCCGTTTATCAAGCGGTAGCGTATGAATTTGACACCGCAGCGCAAATGGAAGCCGCCTTTACAGGGAAATCGCCGGAACATGTGTATTCACGCGTGTCGAACCCAACTGTCCAGTATTTTGAACAGCGCGTAAAGGCATTGACCGGCGCCGACGAGGTGATGGCTTTTAATTCGGGCATGGCGGCTATTGCCAATACGTTGATGGCCGTTGCATATACGGGGGCGAATATCGTAACTTCGCCGCATTTGTTCGGCAATACTTACTCACTGATTGCTTTTACCCTGAAAGATTTCGGCGTAGAACCACGTTTCTGCAATCTCTCCGATCCGGCGGCGGCGGAGAAGCATATAGACCGGAATACCTGCGCGGTTTTTCTGGAAACCATCACCAATCCGCAAATGGAAGTGGCCGACTTGCAGGTCTTGTCGGATATTTGTAAAAAGCGGCATGTGCCGTTGATTGCCGATACTACGATTGTGCCGTTTACGGCATTTCGGGCGGCGGCGTTTGGGGTGGACATCGAAGTGGTATCGTCTACCAAATATATCTCGGGCGGGGCGACCTCGCTGGGTGGGCTGACGCTGGATTACGGCTCATATGACTGGCAACAGTCCCCTAAATTGCATACGTTGACGGGACAACCCGGCTTGTCGGCATTCGCGGCTAAGATGCGCCGGGAAATCTACCGTAACTTGGGCGCTTGCATGACGCCGGACGTGGCCGCCCGACAACTCACCGGACTGGAAACAGTGGCTGTCCGCTACGAACGCGCCGCCGTTACGTGCCGCGCACTGGCCGCACGAGTAGCACAGCTGGACGGCGTTGTGTCCGTCAATTATCCGGCGTTGGAGGGACATCCGTATTATGCTGTCAGCCGCCGGCAATTCGGCGACTATCCGGGCGCTATGTTTACTTTTGATTTGGTTTCGCGGGCAGCGGCCTTCCGTTTTATTGACCGGCTGCAACTCATTCGTCGCGCAACCAATTTATTTGACAATAAAACATTGGCTATCCATCCGGCCAGTACGATTTTCGGGACGTTCTCCGAAGCGCTTCGCCAAAGTATGGACGTCAGTTCAAACACCATTCGTATATCGGTCGGGCTGGAAAACATGGAAGATCTGTACAACGATTTTGTGCAGGCGATGCGTATGTAATACGTGCTTAGTATTGAAGAGTCGCCGCGGTAAGCGGGATATTTTCTATACTGCTAGTACCGAAAATAGGGCAAAAGGTCTGCGAGACCTAGCGTTCAACGCCCATAAGGCAAAAATACCCCGGTCAGGCGGCTCCCTTACCGGCGCCCTAAAAACAATACGGGAGATTATAGATAATAGTTAATGGCAAATGCCCCCTCCTTTCAATCGTTATTGACAGGGGGGCGCACACGCAGGTACGCCTCGACAATTTTTTAACTTTTTTTGGCTGATTTTAAAAAAAGTCATACCTTTGCCGCCGGTACCGTGTTTTTTGATTAAATTTCTTGTTTAATCAAAACCCCTCTCTCCAGTCTCTTTTTTCTTTATCTCTAAGTACTTCTATTGTCTTTTTGCCTTTGGCTCTCATTTTTCTTATTTTGTTATTCTCTATTTTCAATGGCCTGATAATCGCAGGCTTTTTTTTCTCTATTACTAAGCAGGACGTCGATTCATCCCCCGATT
>JAITKF010000059.1 GCA_031278545.1 Prevotellaceae bacterium | reverse complement strand
CTACGACGGCGGACTGGATCTGGCTTTTCTCAACAATCGTTTGACCGCATCGTTCAACCTGTTTTACAAACATACCTATGATGTATTAGGCAGTCGCATCAGAATTTTACCATCCACTTTCGGCGGTAATATGCCGGCGGAAAACTATGGTGTGGTCGATTCGCACGGCTATGAAGTGGAGCTTGCTTATACCGACCGGATTGGCGACGATTTCGCATGGCATATAGGCGGAAATCTTTCGTATGCAACTAATAAATACGTAGAATTGGACGAAGCAGAAAATATCCGTCCTTATCAATCGCGAAAAGGCTTGAATCTTGACCGAGGATGGGGATATATTTATTCGGATATCATCCGTACACAGGCCGACTTGGACGCGCTGCCCGCAGGATATACTATCAACGGCGATACTCCGCAACTCGGTATGTTGAACTATAAAGATATCCGCGGTGTAACCAGCGACGCTCCCGACGGCAAAATTACAGCCGAAGACCAGGACTGGATCATGGAACACACTTTGCCTCCGGTGAGTTACGGTATAACGCTCGGCGCCGAATGGAAAAACCTTGCATTGGACTTGCTCTTTCAGGGTTTTGCCGGACACGACGTTATCTACGAACAGCGGAAAGTGTCGGGCGGTACAAACTTTAAGAACTATGCTTTCTGGAACGACCACTGGACACCCGAAAATCCCAACGCAAAATTTCCTCGAGCCGAATCGAGCCGATACATGTGGGGCGATATGGCTGCATCCTCGTTCTGGGTAAAGAATGGCTCGTTCCTTCGTTTGAAGAACATCAACCTTTCGTATTCGCTGCCAAAATCACTCCTGTCGAAAATAAAAATTTCGCAGGCAAAAGTGCTTCTGACAGCAACAAATCTCTTCCTTCTGGTTGACCATATTAAGGATTTCGATCCCGAACTTGGCATTAACAACGGAGTAGCGGTGGGCAATGGAAACATTACTCGCTATCCGCCAATGAAAAGCGTCTCTTTAGGTCTGAATTTTAGTTTTTAATTAATCTGTAAAAATGTAATACGATGAAAAATATAGAATATATATTGACAATTGTTTTGTGTATGATTTTATGCACAAATTGTTCTGATGTCATGGACAAAAACGATTTGGGGTCGATGTCGGATAAAACCGTATACGACAACGCCCAGTTCACATTGATGGTTTTGGACAAACTGCATCGCGACATTATTCCGGGTTGGGATGTATACAATGCCGAAAATTGTGACGAAGCAGGTCCCGACAGAGCGCCGAGGTATCCGTGGGGAAACTCAGGATTGGATGATTTCGACCAGTTGAGTGGCTCATATAGCTCCATTCGCCAAATAAATATGTTCCTCGAAAATCTTGCAGCAGGCTCGCTTAATCAGGAAACAAAAGACTTGTACAGCGCTCAAGCCTTGGTTATGCGTGCATGGATCTACTTCGACATGACGCGCAAATATGGAGGCGTCCCGATAATCAGGAACGCCCAGAACGTGTCGGACGATTTATTTACGCCGCGTAATAAAACATCGGAATGTATCGAATTTATTGTTCAGGATTTGGACGCCGCTATCGCCGTCGAGAATTTTCCATACTCATGGTCGGGCGCCGACGCCGGACGTCTTACAAAAGCCGCCGCGCTTGCTTTGAAAGGACGGGTATTGCTCTATTGGGCAAGTCCGCAGTTCAACCCCAACAGCGACCAGAGCAGATGGACGGCTGCTTATAATGCCAACAAAGAAGCTAAGGAAAAATTAGCAGCTAACGGCTACGGTTTGTATGAAAATTTCTACACGCTTTGGTTTAACGAAATGAACAACGAGGTTGTCTTTGTGAAACGCTATCAGGAACCTAATCTCGGACACTCTTGGGAAGCAGGCACACGTCAGCCGGCGCGTAGCACCGGAATGGACGGATGGAACAAGCCGACCTGGCAGTTAGCAAAAGCTTTCCCGATGATTACCGGCGAACCAATTACGGAATCGGCTCTCTATAACGACGTGTTTTTCTGGAAAAACCGTGACCCGCGTTTTGCGCAAACCATAGCATGGAACAGTTGTATATGGGCGCAATACGAAAGTGTCGAAGAACGGCTCTGGACTTATCCTCCCGAACCCTGCGCCAATCCTTCGAGTACGCATCTGTATTGCCGGAAAGCAATCAATCCCGCCTCAACCGAATATCAGGCTTTCGCCGGACGTAATTCTACCGACTGGATAGAAATTCGTTTCGCTGAAGTGTTGATGAACCTTGCCGAATGCGCAGCCGAACTCGGCAATAACGACGAAGCATACGCCATATTGAAAGATATTCGTAGGCGCGCAGGCATCACCGCCGGAGTAAATGACTTGTACGGATTGAAAGCCAACATGTCGAAAACCGAAATGACGCGCGCTATCATCGACGAACGGCGGATAGAATTTGCTTTTGAAAACAAACGTCTGTGGGATTTGCGTCGCCGTAGAATGTTACAGGAACTGAACGGCATGCGTCGCGAAGGTCGTCTGGCTACGCTGAACATGTCGGAAGAGGATTTTACCCCTTACAAAAATCTGGGAACAGATTTTGAAAATAATTACAACCTGTACTTTACCGACGCAGTCGAAATTGCCGGCGAAGATAAGGTGAACGCATTGAATTTCCCCGAAAATTACTATTTCTATCCTATTCACAGCAGCGATTTGGTAACCAATTCCAAACTGCAACAAACAAAAGGATGGGATAACGGTACTTTCGATCCGCTGGAATAAACTGTTTCCTTCAATAGGATAATACGTTCAGTTAAAATTGAGACCCTTGTCGGAATTGATAATTATTTCGACAAGGGTCTGTTTTTGTGCGCCATGTATGCTATGCTAAGGTTTCCCTTATCGGGCAAATGATGGCGGCCGGACGATATGTGTTTTGCATCCCGTCGTCCCCGCATTCTCGCATTTCTGAATTTTTTGTACAGTATCAAAAATAAGTATTAATTTTGCGCTTTGAAATGATATAAAAATTAATAATCATGGAATCAAAAGAAAAAGAGCAAAAAGAATTTAAACCGTTTATCATCGCAAATCCGATATAC